>NZ_JBHUAL010000250.1:0-13032 GCF_042789775.1 Kitasatospora sp. NPDC056800
GTAGGGGGGTACGGACCGGGGCCCGGCGTTCGGTACCGCCCGGTATGCCGACTTGCCCGACCCCGTCCCCAGCGGCCCACCGCCCCCGTACGCTTTCGTCAGCGCGTCGGCCCCGACGCGTCCTCGAACGGCGGCGAGGAGCGAAGCGAGTGCGGCAGACCGGACGGCAGTCCCGACGACCCGAGCGCCGCACCCCGCCGACCGCGTCGGAGCTGGCCAAGGTCCACGACCGCACCCTCGCCGACGCCGCCGCCCGGGAACTGGCCGTTCCCGCCCTCACCGAGGAGACCGGCGGCCCCGGCCTGCTCGAACCCCGCCCCGAGATCGGCGACTCCTGGGCCCGGCTGCGCCGCCTCGGCCTCGACCCCGACACCGGCGCCGCCGCCGTCCTGCTGGGCCCCGGCGAAATCGAACAGCGCCGCCGCACCAGCGGACTCGACGCCGTCCTGCCGGTGCTGCGCGAGACCCTGCTGGAGGTGGGCGGCGCGGCCCCGCTGCTGCTGGCCGTCGCCGACGCCGAGGGCCACGTGCTCTGGCAGGAGGGCGAGCGCGGCCTGCGCCGCAGCGCCGACCGGATCGGCTTCATCACCGGCGCCCGCTGGATCGAGGAGAGCGTCGGCACCAACGGCATCGCGGTCGCGCTGCGCGCCCGGCGCCCGATGCACGTCCACTCCGCCGAGCACTACCTGCGCAGCCACCACGCCTGGACCTGCGTGGCCGCGCCCGTGCGCGACCCCGGGACCGGACGGCTGGTCGGCGCCATCAACCTGAGCGGCCCGGCGCACAGCGTCCGCCCGTTCCTGATCCAGCTCACCGCCACCGCCGCCCGGCTCGCCGAGGCCGAGCTGCGCGCCCACCGGCTGGAGGCGCTGCACCAGCTGCGCGCCCTGGCCGCCCCGCTGCTCGCCCGGGTCGGCGGCCCGGCGCTGGTGGTCGACGCGGCCGGCTGGACCGCCGCCGCGGCCGGGCTGCCGCCGCCCAGCCGGCTGCGGGTGCCCAGCGAGGGCTGGACCCCGGCCACCGTGCACTGGGTGCCCGGCCTCGGCGAGTGCGCGCTGGAGCCGCTCGCCGACGGCTGGCTGGTGCGCCCGGTCCGGCCGCCCGAGGAGGACGGCTCCGGCACGGTGACCGCCGAACAGGCCGAGGGCGCCCACCTGCGGCTCGACCTGCGCCGCCCGGACCGCCCCGAGCTGTCCGTCCGGGGCGCGGCCGACAGCTGGTCGCACCCGCTCAGCCCGCGCCACGCCGAACTGCTGCTCCTGCTCGCCACCGGACGCGAGGGCAGCACCGCCGCCCAGCTCGCCGAGGCGCTGTTCGGCGACGCGGGCCGGACGGTGACGGTCCGCGCCGAGCTGTCCCGGCTGCGCCGCTACCTGGGCGGGCTGCTGGCCCACCGGCCGTACCGGATCGCCGAGTCGGTGCTGGTCAGCGTGGACGGGCCGGACGACCCGTACGACCTGCTGCCCGCCTCCTCGGCCCCGGCCGTCCGGCGGCTGCGGGCCGCGCTGGCGGCGGGGACGGCCCGGTTGCCCGGCGCGCCGCCCCTCGCGCCGCCGTGCGCCGCCGGGCCGCCGGAGCGCCGCTGACGGCCCTGTTGCCCGGCGGCCTGGCGTCGGAGGCCGGCCTCAGCCCTCGGCGAGCAGCGCGGCCAGTTCGGCGTCCGTGGGGCCGCAGTGGCGCTCCTGGTGCTCGGAGACCAGCGCGTAGGTGCGGTCCAGCCAGGCCTGCACCCGGGGCTTGGAGGCCTCCAGCAGCGCGCTGCCGTGCGGGGATTCGAGCGCCAGGTGCAGCGTCGAGCCGTGGCACGGGCAGTACGCCGGCCACAGTTTGACGTCGCCCTGGCCGCTCAGCGCGCGCAGGCCGTCGCGCAGCAGTTCGCGCGAGAACACCCAGTCCGCCTCGTCCGGCCGCCCCAGGTGGAAGGTCAGCAGCACCTCGTACGGGCGCGCGGCGGTGAACCGGAACCGGGTGCGCACCTCGCCGACCACCTCCTCGCCCAGCGAGATCCGCAGGATCAGCACCTCCTCCACCGCCGCCGGAGCGGCGGTGGAGACCTCCCCATCGCCGCCCGTGGGGGTGGCGGCGAGGGGTGCACTGGAGGCTGCGGACAGCGGGTCGGACGGCATGACGGTCTCTCCGGGACGGCGTGGGATGCCCTCAGCCTGCGTCACGCCCGGTACGGCGGGCAAGGGTTGCAAGGGGGTTGCAATAACCCCCGGCCGGGCCTTCCTTCCCCTGCCGACGCTTATCAGACGGAGCGTCAACTTCCGTGTGGTGCACGGATGTCCGCGAAGTGGAGGGGGTGCGACCGGGCCGCGGCCGCCCGCTGGTACGCTCTCCCCTCTCCCCACGCGGGCCCGCGTGGAACCGGCCCTCCGCGGCCGGAGCCGGGCCCGGCGGCGGCGCGTGGGAGAATACGGCGACGCGACGGCGGCTTCGGGGAGGGAGGGGTCCGGTGGCTGTGCGCGAGGACACCGCGCGGGACGTGCAGCACGAGCCCGCACGGCAGGGCCGGCACGGGCGGCCGCGCCCGTTCGGCGGCCTGTTCCGGCTGCCCACCCTGCGCTTCTCCGGCGCCGCGATGGCGATGTCCACCGTGGTCGGCATCAGCATCGCGACCACCCTGCTGCTCAACGAACAGCAGGGGATCGGCCGCCGGGCCGGCGTCGCCCGGGTCGGCAGCACCCCGCCGCCCACGCCGGGCGCCACCGAGGAGGCCGAGGCGGTCTCGGCGCAGACCCCGACCGACGGCCCGTCGTCCTCCCCCGCCGCGAACCGGCCCTCGACGCACCCGTCCACGCACCGCTCGGTGGACCCCCCGGTCGCCGCCTCCCCGCCCGCGCCCCGCGCGACGGTCCCGGGCGCACCCCAGACCGGCGGCCAGGCCTCGGCCGGGCAGGACGCACCCGCCTCAGGCACCCAGCTCGCGGGCACCGAGGCCGGGCTGCTCGGCGCCACGGCCCCGGCCGGCCCCTCGCCCTCCCCTTCCGTCTCCGTCCCGGCCCCGGGCGCCAAGCAGCCCGGCTTCGGCCCGCCCACCCCCGGCCGCCCGGCGCCGCCGCCCGCCCTGCCCGTCCCGGACACCGACGGCGCGGCGGACACCGGCGACACCCCGGACACCGACGGCACCGACGACAGCGCGGACACCGACCACGCGCTGACCGGCGCCGCCCGGGTCTCCCCGCTGGGCCGCGACGGCCTGCGCCACCAGCTCACCCTCGCGGCCACCGAGCCGGTCACCGCGTTCCAGGCCGAGTTCCGGCTCGCCCCGGGCGAGTCGGCCCCCGGCCCCGGCTCCGCCTGGACCGACCTGCCGGGCGCCGTGGTGACCGTCCAGCAGGAGCGCGGCACCCTCGTCTACCGCTTCACCACCCCGCCCGGCACCGACGTCCGGCCCGGCCACTACTCCTTCGGCGTCCGCGGCGCCCGTCCGACGGCCGACCCGTCCGCCGTGGTGCGCAAGTCGGCCCCGACGGAGAGCTGGAGCGTCTCCGCCTTCGCCCTCGACCGCCCCCGTGCGGTCGCGGCGCTCGGCTCCTTCGGCCCGCCTCCGCCGCCGCCGTCCGCCGAGCCGTACGCGCCCGGCACCCCGGCCGCCACGCCGCTCGCCGCACCGGCCACCACCCCGACCGCGACCCCGACCGCGACCCCGACCGCCGCGGCCCGCTGAGCCGCCGACGGCCCGCAGCGGACGATCGTCCGACGATCCGACAGCCGGCCCCGCCGGACGGGCGCATCCCCGCACCCTCGTTCGTTACTGTGGGCAGCACCCGGCCCGGCGCCCCCAACGGCCCCGGCCGGGCCGCCGTTCCGCACCCGAGGAGGAGTCCGTGCCCACCGTCCTGACCCAAGGCGGCAACGCACCGCTGACCGCCGCGCGAGTGACCGTCGAGGTCACCGCGCCCAAGGCGCTGGACGTCTCCGGCCTGCTGCTGACCGATGCCGGAAAGGTCCGCTCGGACGACGACTTCGTCTTCTTCAACGCCCCGAACGGCCCCGGCGTCAGCCACCGCCCGGCCTCCGCCGGCACCCCCGACGCGATCACCGTCGACACCCGGGCCGTCCCGGCCGGGATCACCAAGATCGTGGTCACCGCGAGCCCCGCCGACCAGGTCTCCACCTTCGCCGGGACGGAGCCCACCGCCACCGTCCGCGACGCCGACACCGGCGAGGTGCTGGTCACCTTCACCCCGCCCCGGCTGGGCCTGGAGACCGCGCTCATCGTGGTCGAGGTCTACCAGCGGGGCGGCGCCTGGAAGGTGCGCGCGGTCGGCCAGGGCTACGCCGACGGCCTCGCGGGCATCGCCACCGACTTCGGCGTCACCGTCGACGACTCCCCGGCCCCCGCGCCCGCCGCCCCGGTGGCGGCGGCCGCACCGCCCGTACCGCCGGCCCCGATGGACCGGACCATCCAGCTCCCGACCGCTCCGCCGGCCGCCCCGCCCGTGCCGCCGGCACCGGCGGCCTCCCCGATCGACCCGCGGATCGCCCTCGCCACCGGCCAGACCACCGTCCCGGCCCCGCCCGCGGCTCCCCCGGCCCCGGCCGCCCCCGGCAAGGTCACCCTGGACAAGGGCCGGGTCAACCTGGTCAAGGGCAGCTCGGTCTCCCTGGTCAAGAACGGCCGCCCCTTCCTCTCCTCCGTCCGGATGGCCCTCGGCTGGAAGTCCGCCGCCCGCGGCCGCGACATCGACCTGGACGCCTCCTGCCTCGCCTTCGACGCCCGCCACAAGCGGCTGGAGACGGCCTGGTTCATGAAGCTGAGCATCTTCAACGGCGCGATCTCCCACTCCGGCGACAACCTGGTCGGCGGCGAGGGCGGCGACGACGAGGCGATCACCGTCCACCTGGAGGGCCTGCCGGCCGAGGTCCACGCGCTGGTCTTCGTCGTGAACTCCTTCTCCGGCCAGAGGTTCACCGAGGTGCGCGACGCCTACTGCCGCCTGCTGGACGCCCGGACGGAGGAGGAGCTGGTCCGCTTCGACCTCACCAACTCCGAGCCCCACACCGGTGTGATGATGTGCAAGCTGGTCCGCCGCCCGGGCGGCGAGTGGGAGATGACGGCGCTCGGCGAGTACGTCGACGGCAAGACCGCGCGGGCGATGATCGAGCCCGCCGCCGCGACGCTCTGACACCCGGCGTCACCGTCCTGCCCGTGGTTTCACCCTCCCGAGGCATCAAGTCGTCCACAGAGCGACTCGATTGACTCTCAGGAGGGTGAAACCGCACTCTCCCCCTATCCCCAGGAGGAGAGCCGTGCCACGCTTCCTGTCCCGCCTCGCCGTCGCCGGCACCGCCACCGTGCTCGCCGCCGGGCTGATCACCCCGACCACCTCCCAGGCCGCCGCCCGGCCGGGCACCCGCGCCGGCGCACTGAGCTGGACGGCCCTCGGCGACTCCTACACCGCCGGGGTCATCGAGGCCACCGGCGACGAGACCGCGCCCCGCGACGGCTGCGCCCGGACCGTCGACTCCTACCCCGAGATCATCCGCCGCGACCTCGGCTCCCTGGCCGACCTGCGGAACGTCAGCTGCAGCGGCGCCACCACCGACGGCGTCGACGTGACCGCGCAAGCCCCGCTCGGCCGCCCGCTCCCGCCGCTCGGCACCGACCCGAACGGCCCCTACCCGCCCGTCCCGCCGCAGATCGACGCCGTCGACCCGGCCACCGGCCTGGTCACCGTCGGGATCGGCGGCAACGACCTCGGCTTCGCCGAGATCCTCAAGAGCTGCATCGAACTCGGCGCCGTCCAGCTCGGCCGGGGCACGCCCTGCAAGGACAAGTTCGACGCGGGCCTGCCCGACCGCTTCGCCCGGCTGCGCAACGGCTACGACCGGATGCTGACCGCGCTGCACGCCAAGGCCCCGTCCGCCAGGATCCTCACCGTCGGCTACCCGCACCTCGTCCCCGAGAACGCCGGGCTCTGCCAGTTCGGCAACCTCCTGCAGTTCGGCACCTTCACCGGCGGCGACCTCGTCTGGGCCCGCACCGCGATCGTGGAACCGCTCAACGCGCTCGTCGCCCGGAGCACCGCCGCCCACGGCGACACCTTCGTGGACCTCTACCCCGCCAGCGCCGGCCACAGCGTCTGCGACGCCGACCACTGGCTGGACGGCGTGCTGACCAGCGTCCTCCCCCTCGAGTACGCCGTGGTGCACCCCAACGCCACCGGCCAGGCGCACACCGCCGCCCTGGTCGAGAAGGCCGTCCTCGGCGGCTGACCGGCCGCTCCGACCGAAAACCACTGGCCCGCCCACCCCTCGAGCATCATCCTGGTCCGATGCCCACGCCCACGCCCGCGCCCGCTCCCGTCCGCATCCGCGAAGCCGTCCCCGAGGACTGGCCGGACATCTGGCCGTTCTTCCACACCGTCGTCGCCGCCGGCGAGACCTTCCCCTACCCCCTGGACATGTCCTCCGAGCTGGGACGGGAGTGGTGGATGCTCGCCGCCCCGAACCGCACGGTGGTCGCGGTGGACGGGGACGGGCGGATCCTCGGCACCGCCACCATGAACCGCAACCGCCCCGGCAACGGCTCGCACGTGGCCAGCGCCAGCTACCTGGTCGACCCGGCCCACCACGGCCGGGGGATCGGGCGGGCCCTGGTCGAGTACACCCTCGACTGGGCCCGCCGCTACGGCTTCCGCGCCATGCAGTTCAACGCCGTGGTCGCCAACAACCACCACGCCGTGCGGCTCTACGAGTCGCTCGGCTTCGAGGTCGTCGGCACCGTCCCCGAGGCCTTCGACCACCCCGTGGACGGCTACGTCGGCCTGCACGTCATGTACCGGAAGCTGTAAGGCCGTTACCCCTGCTCCTACTCCTCGATCGCCCCGCCGATCCGCCGCAGGTGCCGCCGGAAGCTGTACGCCGGGTCGGCGGCGCGCCGCTCCAGGTACTCCTCGAAGGAGGTCTGCCGGCGCAGCGTGTCCCCGGAGGCGATCCGGGCGGCCTGCGCGCGCTCGGTCCGGGCGATCCCGCCGGCCGTCTCCAGCACCTCCGCGACCCGGTCACCGGGCACGAACAGCACCCCGTCCGGGTCGGCGAACACCACGTCCTCCGCACTCACCGGGTGCGGCCCGAACTTGGCCGTCAGCAGCGCCGCCGGCTCCCGGTCGTCCAACCGCACCGGGCCGAGCGGCAGCGCCCCGTAACTGAACACCGGCAGCCCGATCTCCCGCAGCTCGGGGGTGTCCCGGTGCAGCCCCCACACCACGATCCCGGCCACCCCGGCGGCCCGCGCCTCCAGCACCGCGAGGTCCCCGATGCAGGCCTCGTCGGTCCGCCCGCCGTTGTCGACCACCAGCACGTCCCCGTCCCGGGCCGCCCCGTACGCCTCCAGGAACACGTCCACGCTCCCGTAGTGCCGCACCGGCAGCACCCGCCCCGCCACCCGGGCCCCGGCCACCACCGCCCCCACCCCCGCCGGCGCCACCCGCACCCCCACCCCGAGCCGCACACAGGCATCCGCCACCAACGGCGTGGACAGCTCCGCGAAAGCCTTCAGCATCCCCAACTCCTCCACTCGAAAAGCCAGTTCACCAGCAGGAAGATCCTAGGTCCTACTTAAACTCACAGCATCGAGTGAAACCATGCCATATGCGGCATAACCCGTTCCGGGACCGCAGTAGCGTGACGGCCACCTGAAGGAGGGGCATCATGAGTGCTGTGGCGCATGAGCAACCGATCACGGGCTCCCCATCGCAGGCGGACATCCTGCTGGAGAGCTTCCTGAGCCTGCACTCCCCCGAAGGCTTCCGGGCCGAGCTCGTCGAGGGAGAGATCATCGTGGCACCACCGCCGGACGGCGATCACGAGGACTACATCAACCACCTGCTCAAGCAGGTGATCCGGCGCTCCAAGACCGATATGAGCGTTTCCGGAGGCAAGGGCCTCCGCCTCGTGAGCGGCGGTCTCTGTCCGAAGAACCACGTCATCCCGGACGTCACATTCGCTCCCGAGGAACTCCGCCTCTTCCGGGGCGCACCGTCCTGGATGGAACCGGACGGCGTCGCCATGGTCGCGGAAGTGACCTCCGCCAAGCCCGACCAGGACCGCATCGCCAAGCGCCACTGCTACGCCCGGGCCGGCATCCCGCTCTACCTCCTCATCGACCGCGAGAAGTCCCAGGTCAGTCTGTTCGCCAAGCCGCACCGCGACGAGTACACCGAGGTGCACCTCGCCGCCTTCGGCGAACCGCTCGCGCTCCCTGCCCCGTTCGACTTCGACCTCGACACGAAGCCGTTCCTCTGACGTCGACAACGCGCGACGGCCCGCACCCCCCGTCAGGGGTGCGGGCCGTGGCCTGGGGCGCCGGGTCAGCCGCGGGTGGCCATGGCGCGCAGGAAGAAGGTCAGGTTGGCGGGGCGCTCGGCGAGGCGGCGCATGAAGTAGCCGTACCACTCCTGGCCGTACGGGAGGTAGACCCGCATGGTGTTGCCCTCGGCGGCGAGGCGCAGCTGCTCCTCGGGGCGGATGCCGAACAGCATCTGGTACTCGAAGGAGTCCCGCTTGCGGCCGTTCCACTGGGCCAGCTGGCCGGCGATCTTGATCATGTTGGGGTCGTGCGAGGCGATCATCGGGTAGCCCTCGCCCGCCATCAGGACCTTCAGGGCCCGGACGTACGCGAGGTCGACCTCGTGCTTGCCCTGGAAGGCGACCGACTCGGGCTCCTTGTAGGCGCCCTTGCACAGGCGCACGCGCGAGCCGGCGCCGGAGAAGTCGCGGCAGTCGGCCTCGGTGCGGCGCAGGTAGGCCTGGAGCACGACGCCCAGCCACGGGAAGTCCGCCCGCAGCTCCCGCGCGATGGCGAGGGTGGAGTCGGTGGTGGTGTGGTCCTCCATGTCGAGGGTCACCGTGGTGCCGGCCTCGGCGGCGGCCTCGCAGATGCGGCGGGCGTTCTCCAGCGCGATCTTCTCGCCGTCCACCGGGAGGAACTGGCCGACGGCCGACAGCTTGACCGACACCTCGGCGCCGGCCGCGAGGCCGGTGTCCTTGAGGGCCTTGAGCAGGTGCTCGTAGGCCTCGGCGGTGCCGGCGGCCTGGGCGGCGTCCTGGGTGTCCTCGCCGAGGTGGTCGAGGGTGACCTTGCGACCGGTGGCGATCAGGTCGTCGGTGGCGGTGACGGCGTCGTCGAGGACGTCACCGGCGACGAAGCGCTCGACTATCGCGTGGGTCGGCGGGAACTTCTCGACCACGGTGCGGACCTGCGGGGACCGGGAGGCCGCGAGAAGGGCGGAACGGAGCATCGTGACTCCTGGAGCTGGTGCTTCTTAAGGATGGCAGAAAGGGCCGGGGCGGCGGTGCGGGGATGGGGCACCGCCGCCCCGGGAGGCGGCGCCCGGCTGCGGGACCGGGCGTCGCGGGTGACCGGTGGCTACGGGACGAGCCGGCTGGTCAGGGGGCTGGTCAGCCCATGTGCGGGTAGCGGTAGTCCGTCGGCGGGACGAAGGTCTCCTTGACCGAGCGGGTCGAGGTCCAGCGCGCCAGGTTCTGCTTGGCGCCGGCCTTGTCGTTGGTGCCCGAGGCCCGGCCGCCGCCGAAGGGCTGCTGGCCGACGACGGCGCCGGTCGGCTTGTCGTTGATGTAGAAGTTGCCGGCGGCGAAGCGCAGCTTGTGCATCGCGTCCTGGGCCGCGGCGCGGTCCTGGGAGATGATCGAGCCGGTCAGGCCGTACGGGGACACCGACTCCATCTGGGTCAGCATCTCCTCGTACTTCTCGTCCTCGTAGACGTACACGGCCAGGATCGGGCCGAAGTACTCGTCCTTGAAGTACTCGGCGGCCGGGTCCTGGCAGACCAGGACGGTCGGGCGGACGAAGTAGCCGACCGAGTCGTCGTAGGTGCCGCCGGCGAGGACCTCGACCTGCGGGTCGGCCTGGGCGCGGTCGATCGCGGCTTTGTTCTTGGCGAAGGAGCGCTCGTCGATGACGGCCGACATGAAGTTGGACAGGTCGCTGACGTCGCCCATGGTGAGGCCGTCGACCTCGGCGGCGAACTCGTCCTTGAGGCCGGCCCAGAGCGAGGCGGGGACGTAGGCCCGCGACAGCGCCGAGCACTTCTGGCCCTGGAACTCGAAGGCGCCGCGGGTCATCGCGGTCTTGAGGACCTTCGGGTCGGCGGACGGGTGGGCGACCAGGAAGTCCTTGCCGCCGGTCTCGCCGACGATCCGCGGGTAGGTGCGGTAGCCGGAGATGTTGGTGCCGACCTCGCGCCACAGGTGCTGGAAGGTGGCGGTGGAGCCGGTGAAGTGGATGCCGGCCAGCGCCGGGTGCTTGAGCGCGACCTCGGAGACGGCCAGGCCGTCGCCGGTCACCATGTTGATGACGCCCTTGGGCAGGCCGGCCTCCTCCAGCAGCTGCATCAGCAGGTGCGCGGAGAACTGCTGGGTCGGGGACGGCTTCCACAGCACCACGTTGCCCATCAGCGCGGGCGCGGTCGGCAGGTTGCCGGCGATCGCGGTGAAGTTGAACGGGGTGATCGCGTAGACGAAGCCCTCGAGCGGGCGGTGGTCGCTGCGGTTCCACACGCCGTCCGAGGAGATCGGCTGCTCGGCCATGATCTGGCGGGCGAAGTGCACGTTGAAGCGCAGGAAGTCGACCAGCTCGCAGGGGGTGTCGATCTCGGCCTGCTGCGCGGTCTTGGACTGGCCGAGCATGGTGGCGGCGGCCAGGGTCTCGCGCCAGGGGCCGGCCAGCAGGTCGGCGGCCTTGAGGAAGATCGCGGCGCGGGAGTCGAAGGAGAGCGCCTGCCAGGCCTCGGCTGCGGCCAGGGCAGTGTCGATGGCCTCCTGCGCGTCGGCCTGGGTGGCGTTGCGCAGGGTGCCGAGCCGAGCCGCGTGGTTGTGCGGCTGGACGACGTGGATCTCGGTGCCGCCGCCCATCCGGCGCTCACCGTTGATCATCATGGTCAGCTGGACCGGCTCCTGGCCGCCCAGCTCCTTCAGCTTGGCCTCCAGACGGGCCCGTTCCGGGCTCCCGGGGGCGTAGCTGTGGACCGGCTCGTTCACCGGCGCGGGGACCTGGGTCACAGCGTCCATAGAGCGCACGCTCTCCTTCGTTCAGTGCGGGGGGATTGCCGGCGCGGGTTGCACGCCGACCACAGCACGAACGCTATTCCTGGCCACCGGGCGACTTGATTGGCCGCGCGGCTAAATTCCCCCGTACGGCGTTGTCCGGCCCGACGAAGTCGGTCACGCCGCGGTCACGAACCGTCCCCGATCGCCCCACCTTTCACACCACCCCGCGCCACCTCGCGCCTCCGGGCTCACGCCCCCGGCCCGCGAAGGCGGCTCGCACGCCGGTGCCCGTCGGCAGGCCCCGGCGCGCCCGCGCGCCGGGCCGCGGTCCGGCGGCCACGCCGAATCTCTGTCCGTCCGGCTAAAATCGACCGCGAAACGTTGTCCGAGCGGATGAAGGAGGACCGGCGTGACCACCCCCGGCCTGCCGCTCCGTCAACTCCTGATGTCCCTCGGCGAACCGCTGGTCGAGCTGCAGGCCGCCCCGCTGGGCCTGGACGTCCCGGTGCGCGACGTCGCCATCCTCGACCCGGAGGACCCGCCGACCGCCGCCCCCGGCGAGCTGGTGCTCGCGATCGGCGCCCGCGGCCGCGCCGCCCTGCCCGCCCTGCGCGCGGCCGGCCGGGCCGGGGCCGCCGCCGTCGCGGTGAAGCTGGACGGCCCCGGCCAGGCCGACGCGCTGCGCGAGGCCGCCACCGACGCGGGCGTCGCCCTGCTCTCGGTGCGCCGCGAGACCCGCTGGGAACACCTCGACTCGCTGGCCCGGGCGATCATCGCCGGCCCGGACGCCCCGGACGCCCCCGGCGCCCCCGAGCCCAACGCGGGCGACCTCTTCTCCCTCGCCCAGACCGTCGCCATCCTCACCAACGGCATCGTCTCGATCGAGGACACCTCCAGCCGGGTGCTGGCCTACTCCCGCTCCTCCGACTCCGACGAGGTCGACGACCTGCGCCGGCTGTCCATCCTCGGCTGGCAGGGCCCGGAGCCGTACCTGTCCAAGCTCCGCGAGTGGGGCATCTTCCAGCACCTGCGCAGCTCGGACACCCCGATCGCGGTCGAGCCGCACCCCGAGCTGGGCCTGCGCCGCCGCCTCGCGGTCGGCATCCGGGCCGGGGCGCAGCCGCTCGGCACCATCTGGGTGCAGGAGGGCGCCCAGCCGCTGGCCCCGCTGGCCGAGCAGTCCCTGGTCGGCGCCGCCCGGGTCGCGGCCGCCCAGCTGGTGCGCCGCCGCCGGGAGCTGTCCGCCGACGTCCGGCTCACCCAGACGCTGCTGACCGGCCTGCTGGAGGGCTCCACCGGCCCCCAGTCGCTCGCCACCCACCTCGGCCTGGACCTGCGCCGCCCGGCCACCGTGCTGGCCTACAGCGCGCACACCACCGACGTGCTGCACCGCTCCGACGTCACCGGCCTGATCTCGGTGCACACCGCCGCCCGGCACCGCACCGCGCTGCTCGCCCCGATCGAGTCCCGGGTGTACGTGCTGCTGCCCGAGCTGCCGCCCGGCCTGCCGATGACCACCGTGCGCGACTGGGCCTTCGAGGTGGTGGCGGCCGCCCGGGAGCACCTGGGCGTCCCGCTGCGCGCCGCGATCGGCTCGACCGTCGACGGCCTGGCCCAGGTCCCTGACTCCCGCGCGCAGGCGGACCGCATCCTGGACGCGATGGGCCGCGGCGGCGTGGACCTCGACGTCGCGGCACTGATCGACGTCCAGGCGGAGGTGCTGGTCAGCGAGATGCTCGCGCTGCTCCAGGAGCGCACCGGCCTGCGCGACCCGCGGCTGACCGCGCTCACCGCGTACGACCGCCGGCACGGCACCCGGCTCGCCGAGTCGGTGCTGGCCTGGCTGGACGCGCTCGGCGAGGTCCGGGTGGCCGCGGACGCCCTGCACATCCACCCCAACACCCTGCGCTACCGGGTGCGCCGCGCCGAGCAGTTGACCGGCATCGACCTCGCCCAGCCGCAGCAGCGCCTGCTGGCGATGCTGCAACTGCGGCTGCCCGCGGACGAGTAGTCCGC
>NZ_JBHUAL010000251.1:0-12960 GCF_042789775.1 Kitasatospora sp. NPDC056800
GCCTCCCCCCGCGAGGCTGCCCCGGACCGGTGGGGGCCGGGAGCGGGTGCGGACCGACGACGGGTGATCGATCGGGGTCCGAACGGTTCCACCGACGGGTGGACCGCACCGGCCAGAGAACTCTGCACGATGACCACATGGATGTTCGAGCGTCTCCGGGGGTTGTGAGACACTTCCGTCCGTCTCAGCGCCATGACCTGGGGTTTGGGACGCCAGGCCGATCAGGTTGGAGAAGCGGAGACGCCGAACGGCCCGGACCGGGACCCTGCCGCTCCCCCGTTCCCCGCCCCCCGTTTCTCGAGTTTGGAGCGCCGCCGTGGGTTCCGCCTGGAAGCAGCTGCCCGACGAGCTGCCCGAGCCCGCCAGACGCCTGGCGGAGGAGCTCCGGGCCGTCAAGGACGCCGCCGGACTGTCGCTGTCCGAACTGGCCGCCCACACCCACTACAGCCGGGCCTCCTGGGAGCGCTGGCTCAACGGCAAGCGGGTCGTCACCGAGCAGGCGCTGGACGCGCTGGCCGGGGCGGTCGAGTGCGACGGGGCCGCGCTGCGGGCGCTGTGGCGGCGGGCGGTGGCCGGGCCGGAGGCCGTCGCTGACGGGCCCTCGGGCGCCGAGGATGCCGCCGTGGAGGAGCCCGCCGTAGCGGAACCCGCCGCCGAGGAGGCCGTTCGGGAACCCGTCTCCGTCGCGGAGGCGCCGGTGGCCGGGCCCGCCCCCGCCGTCTGGTGGCGGCGCCCGGCGGCACTGGTCTCCGGTGCGGCCGCGCTGGCGCTGCTGCTGGTCCTGGTGGGCCTGCGGATCAGCCGGCACGACGGGCAGGCCGCGGCGGCCGACCGGCCCGCCGCGACGACCGGTGCCTCCGCCGCTCCCAAGCCCGGGCCCACCGCCCCGGCCTGTCAGGCCGTCGGCTGCGCGCACAAGGACCCGAAGACCACCGGCTGCGGAAAGGACGCCCGGACCCTGCAGACCCAGGTGGTCGGCAAGGTGGTCGTCTACCTCCGGTACAGCCAGACCTGCCGGGCCGCCTGGGCGGCCATCACCGAGGGCCAGCCGAAGGACTACGCGACGATCACCGACGGCACCGGCGAGAGCGAGACGGCGCTCATCCACTGGGGCTACGACAACTACTCGGCGATGCTGGACGCGGCGGACCCGACCGTCACCTTCCAGGTCTGCGGCTACCAGCCGGCCGGCCACGACTGCACCGCGGTCGTCTCCGACCTGGCCATGGTGGTGGCCTCCACCCCGATCCCGATCGGACCCGCCTCTCCCCCGCCGGGCACCGGCGCGGGCGCGTCCACGACCCCGGCCCCGGCCACACCGGCCGACCCCGCTCCGACCGACCCGTCGGCGCCGACCGCGTCGCCGAGTCCGTCCTAGAGCCTGGCCGGGCTCAGTCGAGGTAGCCGCGCAGCTGCTCGGCGCAGGCGTGGTCGCGGAGCTTGACCAGGGTCTTCGACTCGATCTGGCGGATCCGCTCCCGCGTCACGCCGAACACCGCGCCGATCTCCTCCAGCGTGCGCGGGCGGCCGTCGTCCAGCCCGTAGCGGAGCTGGACGACCTGGCGCTCCCGATCCCCCAGGGTGGCCAGGACGGCCTCCAGGTGCTGGCGCAGCAGCAGGAAGGTCGCGGACTCGGCGGGCGAGGCGGCGTCGGCGTCCTCGATCAGGTCCCCGAGCGCGACGTCCTCCTCCTCGCCGACCGGGGTGTGCAGCGAGATCGGCTCCTGGGCCAGCCGGAGCAGCTCGCGCACCCGTTCCTCGGTCAGCTCCAGGGCGGCGGCGATATCGGCCGCGGTCGGTTCCAGGCCGCGCTCCTGGAGCAGGCCGCGCTTCGCCCGGACCACCCGGTTGATCAGCTCGACCACGTGCACCGGCACCCGGATCGTCCGGGCCTGGTCGGCCAGGGCCCGGCTCATCGCCTGCCGGATCCACCAGGTCGCGTACGTGGAGAACTTGAAACCGCGGGTGTAGTCGAACTTCTCCACCGCGCGGATCAGGCCCAGGTTGCCCTCCTGGACCAGGTCCAGCAGGGTCAGCCCGCGCCCGACGTAGCGCTTGGCGACGGAGACGACCAGTCGCAGGTTCGCCTCGATCAGCCGGCGCTTGGCGATCCGGCCCCGCACCACCAGGGTGTCCAGCTCGCCGCCCAGCGGGTCGGGCGGCGGCGGGTCGCCGTTCAGCCGCTCCTCGGCGAAGACGCCGGCCTCCACCCGGCGGGCCAGCTCGACCTCCTCCTCGGCGGTGAGCAGACGGATCCGGCCGATCTCGCGCAGGTACTGGCGCAGCAGGTCGGCGGACGGCCCGGTGTCGTCGCCGGGCCCGCGGCGCTCGTCCGGGTCCTCGGCGCCGGACCCGGTTTCGGGGTCCGGACTGTCCGGATGGCCCTCCGGCAGGCCCTGGGCGGGGATCCGGGCACCGTCCGGGGGCACCGCCCCGGCCCGGCCGTGGTGGGTGTCCTGCTCCCCGTCCGGTTCGGCGGGGTTCGCTCTCGTACTGGTGGTGGTCGCTGCGACGACGCCTTGCTCCACGGGCATCCCCTCGGGGCGGGCGCGACTCTGGCGGACCCGCGCAGTACGGAGGTGGGACGCCCTCCAGTGTGCGGTACGCCACGCTCCGTGGCCGAGACTCGTGCGCCGACTTTCTGCGCGCGGGTTCGGGCGCCGGGTCCGGACACCGCGTCCGGGCGGCGGGTGCCGCGGGGCGCGTTACAGCGCCGCCGCGCCCTGGCTGCGCAGCTGCTGCCCGTACTGCTGGAGCTGCCACAGCTCGGTCTGCACCGCGTGCAGCTGCTCGGCCTCGGCCCGGGGGCCGAGCCGCTGGAGGTAGCCGCGGACCTCGGTGATCCGCCGGTCCACCGCCAGCAGGCGCAGCTTGACCAGGAACTCCCCCGCGTAGATCGCGTCCGCCTTGCGGCGCGAGCGGACCGGCTCGACGGTCAGCTCGGTGACCAGCGAGCGCACCTGGTCGTCCGGGGCCGCCTCGCGCACCGCGCTGGTGAAGTCGGGCAGGGTCGCCCCGTACGCGGCGCCGCCGGCCTTGGCGACGGCCTGCCGGACGGCGGTGTACGGCGGGGTCGGGAACTCGTCCTCGCCGTAGTGGTCGAAGGCCGGGCTGACCAGGTCCGGGTGCTGGAGCGCCAGCTTGAGCAGCTCCCGCTCGACGAACTGGGCCGGGTCGCGCGGGTTGAGCCGGTAGGCGGGCTGTGCGGCGCGCTGCGGCTGGGCCGGCTCGGGGCGGCGCTGGGCGGCCGCGCCGCGCGGGTTCTGCTGGCGCTCGCGGTCCCAGCGGGCCAGCTGGGAGATCCGGCGGACGACGAACTGCTCGTCCAGGATGCCGAGCATGCCGGCCAGGCGGACGGCGTACTCGTGCTGGATCGAGCGGTCCTTGATCTTGGCGACGATCGGGGCCGCCTCCTCCAGCGCCGCCGAGCGCCCCTCCGGGGTGTCCACCCGGTGCCGGGCGACCGCCGAGGTCAGCGCGAACTCGAACAGCGGGACCGGGTTGTCGATCAGGTGCTTGACCGCCTCGTCGCCCTGGGCCAGGCGCAGGTCGCACGGGTCCATGCCGCCCGGGCTGACCGCGATGGAGGTCTTGGCGGCGAACTTCTGGTCGTCCTCGAAGGCGCGCAGGGCGGCCTTCTGCCCGGCCGCGTCGCCGTCGAAGGTGAAGACGGTCTCGCCCCGGTACTGCGAGGTGTCCATCAGCAGCCGTCGGATGATCTTGATGTGGTCCTCGGCGAAGGCGGTGCCGCAGGTGGCCACCGCCGAGGTGACCCCGGCCAGGTGGCAGGCCATCACGTCGGTGTAGCCCTCGACCACCACCGCGCGGCCCGACTTGGCGATCTCCTTCTTCGCCAGGTCGATCCCGTACAGCACGTGGGACTTCTTGTAGATCGGCGTCTCGGGGGTGTTGAGGTACTTCGGGCCGTTGTCGTCCTCGCGCAGGCGGCGGGCGCCGAAGCCGACCACCTCGCCCGCGATGTCCCGGATCGGCCAGACCAGCCGGCCCCGGAAGCGGTCGATCAGGCCGCCGCGCTGGCCCTGCGAGGCGAGGCCGCCGAGCAGGATCTCCTTGTCGGTGAAGCCCTTGCCGCGCAGGTAGCGGACCAGGTGCTCCCAGCCCGCGGGGGCGTAGCCGACGCCGAAGGTCCTGGCGGCCTCCTCGTCGAAGCCGCGCTCGGCCAGGAAGCGGCGGCCGATCTCCGCCTCCGGCGAGGCCAGCTGCTCCTGGTACCAGGCGGCGGCCACCTTGTGCGCCTCGACCAGCCGGGTGCGCTCGCCCTGCTGGTGGCGGGGGCTGTAGCCGCCCTCCTCGTAGCGCAGGGTGATGCCGGCCTGGGCGGCCATCCGCTCGACGGCCTCGGCGAAGGTGAAGTGCTCGATCTTCATCAGGAAGGCGATGGTGTCGCCGTTCTCCTGGCAGCCGAAGCAGTGGAAGACGCCCTTGGCGGGGTTCACGTAGAAGGAGGCGGACTTCTCGTCGTGGAAGGGGCAGACGCCCTTGTACTCGCCACCGCCACCGTTGGTCAGCTGTACGTAGTCGCCGACCACCGCGTCGATCGGCAGTGCGCTGCGCACCGCCTGTACGTCTTCGTCCCTGATCCGCCCGGCCACCCCGGAAGTCTACTGGGGCGGCGGGGCATTCCGGCCGCGCCGAGGGCTCGGCCCCGGTCGGGGCACGGCCGCACCGGAGCCGTCGCGGCCGTGCCCGGCGGCTACGCCCAGGCGGCGCCGACGAGTTTGGCGTGCAGGGCCAGGGCGGAGGCGTCCGTGAGGGTGGCGATCTGGTCGACGACCGTGCGCAGGGCGGCGCGGTCGTCCTCGGCCTCGTGGTACATCGCGGCGAACACCGGGTCCAGCCCGTCGGGGGCGCGCTGGGTGAGGACGTACGCCAGCTCGGCGATCACGATCCGCTGGCGGGCCCGCAGCTGGGCCTGCTCGTCGCGCTGCATCACGAAGCGGACGGCGACCGCCTTGAGCACCGCGCACTCCAGCCGGACGTCTCTCGGCACCACCAGCTCGGCGGCGTAGCGGGTGAGCCGGCCGGGGCCGTAGCGGGCGCGGGTGGCCTGCTCGGCGGCCAGGCAGAAGCGGCCGATCAGCTGGCTGGTGAGGTCCTTGAGCCCGGCCCGGGCCCGGGCGGTGCCGTCGTAGGAGCGGGGCCACCACTCCTGGGCGAGCAGCCGGTCCAGGGCGGCGGCCAGCTCCTCCGGCTCGGCGTCGGGGGCGTAGCGCTCGGCGACCTTGAAGAGTTCGGCCCGCTCGCCGGGGGCGCGCAGCACGGCCGGGTCGATGTGGCCGGCCTGGAGGCCGTCCTCGACGTCGTGGGTGGAGTAGGCCACGTCGTCGGACCAGTCCATCACGGTGGCCTCGAAGCACTTGCGCCCGGCCGGGGAGCCGGCCCGCAGCCAGCGGAAGACCGGCAGGTCGTCGGCGTAGACGCCGTACTTGGAGGAGGCCGGGTCGGTGGGGTGGGCGCCCTTGGTCCACGGGTACTTGCCGGCGGCGTCGAGGGCGGCCCGGCTCAGGTTGAGGCCGACGCTGCGGCCCGGCCAGGGGGCGAGCCGGACGGCCGGCTGCTCCCCCTCGGGCGCGAAGCGCTTGGGTTCGAGCCGGGTCAGGATGCGCAGCGACTGGGCGTTGCCCTCGAAGCCGCCGCAGGCCTCGGCGGCCTGGTCGAGGGCCTCCTCGCCGGTGTGGCCGAACGGCGGGTGGCCGATGTCGTGGGCCAGGCAGGCGGTCTCCACGAGGTCCGGGTCGCAGCCCAGGGCGGCGCCCAACTCCCGCCCGACCTGGGCGCATTCGAGGGAGTGGGTGAGGCGGGTGCGCGGGAAGTCGCTGCGCATCGGGGCGACCACCTGGGTGGTGCCGGCCAGCCGGCGCAGCGCCGCCGAGTGCAGCACCCGGGCGCGGTCCCGTTGGAAGGCCGTACGGCCCGGGCGCTTGTCGGGTTCGGGGACCCAGCGGGCCTCGGCGGCGTGGTCGTACGTGATCGGGGCGGCGAGGCGGTGCGTGGTGTCGTCCATATGTCCTTCACGGTACGCCGCGCCCCCGACACGCGGGGTGTGCCGCGCACGAAGGGGTGCGGGCCGGGGCGTGAACGGTGCGCGGCGCGCGGGTGCCCGCCCCGGTGGGTCGGCCCCACCCGGCCCGCGCACCCCTCGCGCCCCCTCCGTCCCGCGCCCCGGCGCGGGCGTCCTCAGCCCTTGATCGCCTTCAGGACCACCCCGGACATCGCCTCCTGCCCCTTGGCGTTGGGGTGGATCGGCGCCGACCCCTGGGCCGGAAGCGGCGGCTCCACCCAGCGCTTGTCCTCCCCCGCGCACATGTCGTGCCCGGCCGAGGGCCCGGCGAGGTCGACGAAGACCGCGCCGGCCGCGTCCGCGCGCTTCTTGAGCATGCCGTTGAGCTGCTGCTGCTTCTCCACCAGGAAGGCGAGGTCGGAGGCGGCCACCGCGTTGCCCAGCACCGGCAGGCAGTTCGCCGGGTCGGCCGGGAGCAGCCCCGGGTAGCCGATCACGTACACCTTGGCCTTCGGGGAGCGCTTCTTGACGTCCTGGAGCACCTGGCCGATCCGGTCGCCGGCCGCGTCCACCTTGCGCTGGACCTCGTCGGTGCCGCTGCCGGCGGCGTAGTGGTCGCGGCAGGGCGAGTCGCTGATCCGGTCCGCGCTGTCGCTGATCACGCCCTTGACGATGTCCACCAGGTTGGCCTTGGCGCACTCCGTCACGACCTCGATGAAGCCGGCGTCGTTGCCGCCGATCCCCAGGGTGACCAGCCGGGTGTCCGCGGTGAGCGCGTCCAGCTGGGCCGGGTTGGTGCCGTCGGCGACCTTCTGCGGGCCGGTCAGGTCCCCGGTGCGGGCGCCGCTGCAGCTGACGTCCTTGAACTGGTCGGCGGCGAGCGAGAGCCCCTTCGCCACCAGGGACGGGTAGTTGGCCCCGGAGCGGTAGCAGGCGCCCGGCTCGCCGACCTGCGGGGCGATCTTCATCCCCGCGGTGTACGAGTCGCCGAGCGCGACGTACGGGCCGGTGGGCGGCGGGGCGGCGGTCGGCGACGCGGCCGCGCCGGCCCGCGCGCGGTCGGACGCCGTGCCCGCGGCGCCGCCGGCCCCGCTGTCCGAAGCGGTGTTGTCGGTGCAGCCGGCCAGCAGCGCTGCGGCCAGTCCGACGGTCAGGGCGATGGTCGGGCGTACGGTCCTCGGCATGGTCTCCCCCCGGGGATACGGTTCACGGTCGGCTCCTTGCGGCGGCCCGTCCCCCGGGCACATCAGGGGCCAACGAACGGTCCCGGCCGATGACTCCCGCCCCGGCCGAATCGCCTTCCGGCGGGCCCGAACCGGCCGGAAACCGACCCCGGGGCCGTCCGGGCACCGGCTTCCGACCGCTTCCGCGCGCCCTCTCCGGCCGGCGCACCACGAAACCGCGTGCGCGTCGGCGGCTCCGCGTCGACTACTCCGCGCCGCGCTCGTGCTCGGCCAGGAACTGCTCGAAGCGCCGCCCCAGTTCGTCCGCCGAGGGCAGGTCCACCGGCTCGGCCAGCAGGCTCTCCCGGCCCTCCGCGCCCGCCACGGCGTCGTACTGGCCCTCCATGCCGCGGATCGCCGAGCGCAACTCGCCGTCCCCCTGGGCCAGCTGCTCCTCGATGTCGGCGTAGACCTCGGAGACCTGCTCGCGCAGCCGGGTGCCGGGCAGCACCAGCCCGGTGGCGGACTGCACCGCCTCCAGGACCTGCACGGCCGCCGCCGGGTAGGCGGAGCGGGCCACGTAGTGCGGGACGTGCACGGCGAAGCCCAGGACGTCGCACCCGGCCTCGGCCAGGCGGTACTCCACCAGCGCCTGGGCGCTGCCCGGCACCTGCGCCTGCTCGAACCACTGCGGGTAGCCCGGGGCGAGGTCCAGCCGGTTGCCGTGCGGCGTCATGCCGACCGGGCGGGTGTGCGGCACGCCCATCGGGATGCCGTGGAAGTCGATCGAGAGCCGGACCTCGAAGCGCTCCACCAGCTCGCGGACGGCCCGCGCGAAGCGCTCCCACTCGACGTCCGGTTCGGGGCCGCTGAGCAGCAGGAACGGCGCGCCGGCGGCGTCGTGGACGAGCTGGAGCAGGATCTCCGGCGGGTCGTAGGACGTCCAGTGGTCGTGGTCGAAGACCATCGCCGGGCGGCGGGCCCGGTAGTCCACCAGACGGTCGTGGTCGAAGCGGGCCACGACCTGCGGCGAGCCCGTCTCCAGCAGGTGGGCCACCACCTGGCCGCCGGCCTCCCCGGCGTCCATGAAGCCCTCGTAGTGCTGCAGCAGCACGAGGCCGGCACCGGTGTCGCGCAACTGCTCGTTGGCCGTGGCGACGGCGGCCACGCCCTGCTGATCCAGCTCGTACAACGCCTGGAAGTCACGCACCGCGCACCCAACCCCGTTCCCTGCTCGTTCCGGTCGACCGGCTTCTCGTCCTCTGCAGCGTGCCGGGCGCCGCCGGAATTCCCGCCCCGGCCCCGCCCTGCCCCCGCCCCGCGGACGGACACGTCCACGGGGCCGCGCCGGGGCCGTTCCGGAGCCGCTCCACGGCCGCTCCGGTACCCGTCCGACGGCTCCCCGGGGGGCGCGCCCGACGGCCTCGGCCGACCGCTCCGGACCATGATCGCACCCGACCGAAGAGCCCCTGGTCACGACCCTGGTAGCGCCCCCGCGGGAGGCCCGTCCGCGGGGCCCCGGAACGGCCCGCGCGGCCATTCGCGTGCCGCGAAGTGACGCACCGCCTTCTGGCGGGTATCGTCCTCTCGCTGCCTCGCATCGTCGCGTCGTCGCCACGTCGTCCGTAACGCCGTCGGCCACGTCCCGGTCCGCTGCTCGGCCAGCCCCCACGACGCATCTTGCCTTCACCTGGCCGCCCGCTTCCCTTCGCGCTCTCGTCTCCTCTTCGGCCATTTCGCGGACGCACACTGTCCCCTCGCTGTTCCCGCCGGACCGGTCCGAGGACCCGTGTCCGTTCCGGCACCCCCGCGCCGCCCGCTCCGGGCCGCCGCCCCCACCCCGTTCGACCGGACCTCCGGCGTGCGCGGGTACCCGGCGGACGGACCCGGGCCCAGGCGTACCCATGTCCAGCGCACCCCGTGCCGTACCCCGGCCCGGGAGGCTCCCTCCGACCGATGAAGGACAGAAGGTTCCGTGCCCGTACCTGTCACCCTCACCGGCCGCACCGTGCGGCTGGAGCCCCTCGCCGCGCACCATGCCGAGGCCATCGCCGAGGCCGGCGCCGAGGACCGTACGACCTACGCCTTCACCCCCGTCCCGCACGGCCTGGAAGCCGCCCGCGACTACGTCGCGCGGGCGCTCGCCGACCAGGCCGCGGGACGGTCGCTGCCGTTCGCGACGGTGAACGTCGCCGACGGCCGGGTCGTCGGCTCCACCCGCTTCCTGGAACTCGACTACTGGCAGGGCCCGATGGTGTGGCCGCCCGTGCCCGGCGTCCCGTTCGGCGATCCGGCCACGGCCGTCCCGGACGCGGCCGAGATCGGCAACAGCTGGCTCTCGCCGCGCGCCCAGGGCACCGGCATCAACACCGAGGCCAAGCTGCTGATGCTGCGCCACGCCTTCGAGACCTGGGGCGTGCAGCGGATCTCGATGCGCGCGGACGCCCGCAACATGCGCTCGCGCGCCGCCATCGAGCGGCTCGGCGCGACCTCCGAGGGCGTCCGCCGGGCGCACTCGCGCGGGCTGGACGGGGTGGTGCGCTCCACCGCGTTCTACTCGATCCTCGACGACGAGTGGCCGGCCGTCCGCGACATCATCGAGCTGCGGATCGCCGCCGCCACCTCGCCGAGCGCCCCGGATCCGGCGATCAACCAGGAGTGCCTTAGACAGGGCGGCAGCGGCGCCGGGCAGCTGATGATCACGGTCTGAGGCCGGCCCGGAGCGGCTCGTAGCCGAGGCGCGCCAAGCCCAGGACGGCCGGCAGGGTCGTGCGGTCGTCCCAGGCCCGGTGGCGTCCCGGGTGCGCCTCGACCAGCGCCTCCACCGGCCGCCAGCCGCCCCGCACCCGGGCCACCCGGACCCGGTAGACCTCCGCGCCGCCCACACCGCGGTGCAGGTGCAGCACGCCCTCGGAGACCACGGACACCCAGCGCTCGTCCATGTCCCGGGCCCGCAGGCCGCGCCTGATCCGCTCCCAGTCGGCGTCCGACCAGAGCAGGTCCGGCACCGGGTGCGGGCGGGGCAGGCGGATCGGCGTCAGGTGCGGCTCCCCGGCCGCGCGGACGCCGCCCGGCTCCGGGAACGCCCACGCGGGCAGCGGCTCCCGGGCGGCCAGCCAGGCCCGCGGGATGCCTCCGGTGCCGGTGTGCGCCGCCACCACTCCCCCGGTGATGGCGGCGACGGTGTCCATGTCGCCGCCGGCCGCGACCGCCTCCCACACGGCGGTGCGGTAGTCGGCCAGGTTCCGGGCGGCGCACCACAGGGCGTACGGGACGGTGTCGGCCGCGGAGGTCCGGCTGCCGTTGCCGAGCACCTGCGCGGCGAGCCGGAAGTCCGGCCGGGCGAGCAGCCCGCGGGCCTCCTCCAGGCCGTCCCTGACCGCCCCGTTCGGGGTGAGGTCGGCGACCGCCGCCAGGAAGGCCTCCGGCGTCATGGCCTCCGCCCGCGCCCGCACCGCGTACGCGGCCGCCACCGCGACCGCGATCGCGCCGTCCACGGCCTGCGGGTGGGTGTGGGTGATGACGGCGGTGTCGGCGGCGGGCCGGACGACGGCGGCCGGGTCCTCGGCGTACGCCGCCCCCAGCGGGGCGACCCGCATCGCGGCGCCGTTGCCGTACGAGCCCTGGCCGTCGAAGAGTTCGGCGGCCAGCCGCCGGGCGTCGCCGCCCTCGCGGACCAGCCGGAGCAGCCGGTTGGCGGCCGGGCCGTAGCCGCGGTCGAAGTCGTGGCGGAGGGCGAAGGCGTGGGTGAGGTCGAAGGTGTCGATCGCGCCGCGCTCGGTGTGGGCGGCGTGGACCGAGCAGGCCATCTCGGTGTCGTCGGTCCAGGGCCAGGGGCCGGGCGGTTCGGTGCGGGCGGCGAGGTGGGCCCGGGCGGTTTCCGGGACGAACATCTGGGCGCCGAGGGCGTCGCCCACGGAGAGGCCGTTGAGGGAGTCCAGCGCGGGGCCGGTGTGCGTGGATGGAATGGTCATATGCCCTCCAGCTCAGCGGGTTGACCGCCGTCCCGTCAACACCCGTGGCCGGCGTCCCCACCGACGGGGGATGTTTCGCATACCTCCGATTCCGGCGGGCAGGCACCGGGGCATGACCCGCGCGAACCCCCTCGACCCGGTCGCCCTGCTCGGCGCCGACCAGCAGCACATCGCCACCCGGGCGCAGCTGCGCCGGCTCGGGGTGCCCTCCGGCACCATCGCCCACCGGCTGCGGCCGGGCGGGCCCTGGCAACAGGTCCTGCCCCGGGTGATCTGCCTCCAGAGCGGCCGGTTGACGTTCCACCAGAAGCTGCGGGCCGCGCTGGCGTACGCGACGCCGAAGGGCCGCGACCCGCGGGCCGGGGAGGTGCTGCTGACCGGCTTCGCGGTGCTGGCCGAGGCCGGGCTGCCGAGCGCCGGGCACCCGTCCGACCTGAACGCGGTCGACATCCTGATCCCGACTCAACGGCGGGTCGGGGACAGGGAGTTCGTCCGGATCCACCGGGCCTCCGGGGCGATGCCGGGCGGCTTCGAGCGGGACGACGGGCTGTGGAGCACCACCGTCGCCCGGGCGCTGGCCGACCTCGCGCCGAGGGAGACCGGGCAACGCCGGTTCCGGGCGCTGTGCGCGGAGGCCGTCCAGCGGCGGCACTGCGAACTCGGCGAGCTGCTCGACCAGTTGCTGTCCCGCCCGGGTGCGCTCGGACTGCCCCAGGTGGCCCGGGTGGTGGAGGACCTGACGGTCGGGGTGCGGTCGGTGGTGGAGGGCGAGACCCGCGAACTGCTGGCGCACGCGGGGCTGCCGGAGCCGCTGTGGAACCCGGTGCTCTTCCTGGACGGCCGCTTCCTCGCCGTCCCGGACGCCTACTGGCCGCACGCCTGCGTGGCCCTGGAGATCGACTCCCGCGCCTGGCACCTGCGCCCCGCCGAGCACGAACGGGGCCTCGCCCGCGCCAACCGCCTCACCGCCGCCGGCCTCCCGGTGGTCCGCACCACCCCGGTCCAGCTCCGCCGCGACCCGGCCCCGGTGCTCCACGAGCTCACCGCCCTGGTCACCACCGGCCCGCACGCCCCCCACCCCCGCGTCACCTGGCGCCGGGCCCGGTGAGGGGCGCGGCGAGGGCTGCCGAGGCCCCACTCAGCAGCGGGAGTCGATCTCCTGGAAGGTGGCGTAGTGGTCGGCGGACCAGTACTGCTCGCCGGAGTCGCCGGTCACTACGCGGCGGGTGCCGCGGTCGTTGGAGCCGGGGGTGACGACGGTGTATTCGTGGTAGTAGCCGCCGGACTTCTTGGGGAGGCGGCTCTCGCGGTTCTCGAAGACGATGCCGTCGCGGTTGTACGGGTAGGGGCCGCCCTTGGCGATCAGGCCGAGGGTGTCCTGGGCCTGGCTGGGGAGCTTGGTGCGGCAGACGTCGGCCATGGCCGGGTCGGTCGGGACCCAGGTGCCGGCCGCGGCGGGGGTGGTGCCGGCGCCCCCGGCGGGCAGGCTCGGCTTGGGGGCCGAGGGCTTGGGCGCCGTGGCCCCGGACGTCGTGGCACCGGCGGCCGCGCTCGTGGTGGCGCTCGCGGCGGCCTTGGGGTGGCCGCTCCCCTGGTTGGCGAGGAGGTACCCGGCCCCGGCCAGGACCGCCAGGATCAGCACGGCCACGGCGACGAGCGGGTTTCTGCGGTTGGTCATGCGGTCCAGCTTGGCAGGCGGCCGGGCCGGGCCGGGCCAGCTACACACGTGGCCGCCGCCACACCGTCCGGTGCGCCGGCCCGTGCGCGGACGTACGGCCGGGCGGGAACGGACGCCGTTGTC
>NZ_JBHUAL010000252.1:0-12768 GCF_042789775.1 Kitasatospora sp. NPDC056800
ACCGCCGAGACGATCACGTCGTGCTTCGCCCGCTTCTCCGACTCCCCCCGAGGGGAGCCCCGCCTCCGCGCGGTCGACGACCGGAAGACCTAGATGAAGTCGGCCAGCTCGCGCAGCAGCGCGGCCTTCGGACGGGCACCGGTGATGGACTTCACCGGCTCGCCGCCCTGGTAGACGATCAGGGTCGGGATCGAGATGACGCCGTACTTGGCGGCGGTCGCCTGGTTGGCGTCCACGTCGAGCTTGGCGATGGTCAGCTTGTCGCCGTGCTCGGCCGCGATGTCCTCCAGGACCGGGGCGACCTGGCGGCACGGGCCGCACCAGGTGGCCCAGAAGTCGACCAGTACGGGCTTCTCGCTCTCGAGGACGTCCTTCTCGAACGTCGCGTCGGTGACTGTGGTGGTGGCGCCGGCCACGGGAACTCCTCGGGGTTCGGACGGAGGGGGCTGCTGCCAGGAGAACAACGGGTGGGCCCGTTCTGTTTCTGCCCGGCCGGGGCGGGGGTGTTTCACGTGGAACACCCCCGCGGGTGGAGCGGGAAGGGCTCAGACCGCGACGGCGGCGGCCTTGGCCTCCAGGTCGTCCAGCGCGGCCAGGTAGCGCTCGGCGTCCAGGGCGGAGGAGCAGCCGGTGCCGGCGGCGGTGATGGCCTGGCGGTAGGTGTGGTCGACGACGTCGCCGGCGCCGAACACGCCCGGGATGTTGGTCCGGGTCGAGGGGGCGTCGACCTTGAGGTAGCCCTCGGCGTCGAGGTCCAGCTGGCCCTTGAAGAGCTCGGTGCGCGGGTCGTGGCCGATCGCGATGAACAGGCCGGTGACGGCCAGCTCACGGGTCTCGCCGGTGGTGGTGTCGCGCAGGGTGACGCCGGTCAGCTTCGGGTCGCCGTGGATGGCCTCGACCGCGCTGTCCCACTCGAAGCGGATCTTCGGGTCGGCGAAGGCGCGCTCCTGCATCGCCTTGGAGGCGCGCAGGGAGTCCCGGCGGTGGATGATCGTGACGCTCTTGGCGAAGCGGGAGAGGAAGGTCGCCTCCTCCAGCGCGGTGTCGCCGCCGCCGACCACCGCGATGTCCTGGTCGCGGAAGAAGAAGCCGTCGCAGGTCGCGCACCAGGAGACGCCGCGGCCGGAGAGCTTGTCCTCGTTCGGCAGGCCGAGCTTGCGGTGCTGGGAGCCGGTGGTGACGATCACGGCGCGTGCCTTGTGCACGTTGCCCTCGGAGTCGGTGACGGTCTTGACGTCACCGGTGAGGTCGACCGCGACGATGTCGTCGGGGATCAGCTCGGCGCCGAACTTCTCGGCCTGGGCGCGCATGTTGTCCATCAGCTCGGGGCCCATGACGCCGTCCCGGAAGCCCGGGAAGTTCTCGACCTCGGTGGTGTTCATGAGCGCGCCACCGGCGGTGACGGCCCCCTCGAAGACCAGCGGCTTGAGGGAGGCACGGGCCGTGTAGAGCGCGGCCGTGTACCCGGCCGGGCCGGAACCGATGATGATCACGTTACGGACGTCGCTCACTGCTTCTCCTGGTTCGCATCGCGACCCGCGTTTGCTGCGGGGAGGGCGGTCCTGCTCCGCCGCCCGGGACAACGACTGACCAGTGTCTCGCATTCCCAGGCGGATCAGTACCAGCCGCCCGAAGTCCGGAAGCGGCGTGGCGGAGTTGGCGTGGATCGCATGGAAACCGCCGGTCAGTGGCTGGGAACGGCCTGGTGCAGGACGGTCGGGCCGCAGTCGGGGGAGCGCAGGTAGACGTCGACGAAACCGGGCCGGCCGGGCAGCGGGTAGACCAGGACGTCCACCGGGGCGCCCTGGAAGGTGCCCCGGTCGGTGGCCAGCGGGGTGCCGGAGGCCGGGGCCGGGCAGCCCGGCGCGGTGGGGGAGCCGGTGGGGGAGCCCGCGGGGGAGGGCGGGTCGGACTCCGGCCGGCCGCCGGCGGCGGGCAGGGCGCCCTCGGACATGGCGGGCCCGGTGGCCCGCAGCCCCGGGACGTTCTCCGAGCGGGCCAGCAACCGCTGGACCTGGGTGGCGAGTTCGTCCTCGCGGTAGTCGGTGCCGGCGGCCGTGTGCGGGGCGCGGGCGTCGTGGCTGTCGGCGGTGGCGGTCGGGGCGCCGCCCGCGCTGGCCGTCACCGTGCCGGACCGGTCGTCGGGCTGCAGCAGCAGCGCCCCGCCGAGTCCGAGGGCGGCCAGGGCGGCGGCCGTGCCGACCAGCAGGGCGAACCGCCGCCGCCGGGGGCGGCCGGGGCCGCCGGCCTGGCCGGACCGGCCGGCGGGACGCCCCGCGGGCCTGGAGAGCGGGGCGGAGGACGGCGTGAGGGGTGCCGTGGCGGTGCGTACGGGCCGGGCCGGGGCCTCGGGTCGACGGTCGGCCGCGGGGGCCTCCTGCGGCCGCTCGACGGCCTCGCCGGCGCTCCCGGCGGCTTCGGCGACGGCCTCGGCGAGTGCCGCGTCCAGCCGGGCGGCGACGTCGGCCGGCATCGGCGGGGTCTCGACGTCGCCGAGCAGGGCCCGGACCTCGGCGAGCGCGTCGACGGTCTCCCGGCACTCGGCGCAGCCGTCCAGGTGCCGCCGCAGCGCCTCGACGGTGGAAGGGGAGTCGACCAGGCCCTCGGCGAGGTCGGCCAGCTGCTCGACCGGGGGGTGGTCGTCGGCGGGGTCGGGGAAGGAGGGATGGGCGTTCATCGGGTGCTCACGTCTCCTTCCAGCATCGTCCGACCGGTGCTCTGCCCCGTCCCTGTGCCGGTGCTCGGCCCCGTCCCTGTGACGGAGCCGGGGCGCTTCGGGTTCCCGGGGGCGTCCCGGCGTGGCGGGGCCGAGCCGGGGGCGGGCGGTGTTTCACGTGAAACATCGGGCTCGCGCAGGTGCCGGACCAGGGGGAGGAGCCGGGCCCGGCCGCGTGCGCAGCGGCTCTTCACCGTGCCCACCGGGACGCCCAGCAGCTCGGCGGCCTCGGCCACCGGGTAGCCCTGCATGTCGACCAGCACCAGGGCGGCCCGCTGCTCGGCGGGCAGTTCGGCGAGCGCCGCGGTCAGCTCCCGGTGCAGCTCGGCCCGGACCACCGGGGAGTCGGCCGGCTCGGCGGCGCCGACCAGGGTGTCCAGCCGCTGCGGGTCCTCGTCGAGCGGGGTGGTGCGCCGGGTGGCGCTGCGCCGGGCGCGGTCCAGGCAGGCGTTGACCACGATCCGGTGCAGCCAGGTGGTGACCGCCGAGCGGCCCTGGAAGCCGGCGGCGGCGCGGAAGGCGGACACCAGGGCGTCCTGGAGCGCGTCGGCGGCCTCCTCGCGGTCGCCCAGGGTGCGCAGGGCGACCGCCCAGAGCCGGTCGCGGTGGCGGTCCACCAGCAGGCCGAAGGCCGCCCGGTCGCCGGCGACGTGCCGGGCGAGCAGCGCCGCGTCGTCGTCCGCCACCGTCACCCCCCTCTGCCGTCGTGCCGTCGTGCCGGGGCCGTCCGCCCCGGGTCAGCCGGAGACCTTGACCTCGGCGACGTGGCCCCGGTACTTGCCGTCGGCATCCTTCGCCAGACCGGTCAGCCAGATCAAGAGGTACCGCGTGGTGGTCGGGGAGTCGAGGGCGTACTCGACATTGGTCCCGGTCTTCTTGCCCACGACGGTGAAGGCGTCCGGCTTGGCCTGCAGCGGGTTGCCGGCGGCGGCCGCGGTGGGCACCCGCAGCTCCGCGGACTGCTCGCCGCCGGAGAACAGGACGCTCACCGAGGAGACCGGCTGCGGTGAGCCGAGGTCGATCAGCAGACCGGTGCCGGACTTGAGCGCGGGCGGCTTGGGCCCGAGCTGGTCGACGTACCAGCCGGTGGTCCAGGAGGTGTTCGCGTCGTTGTCGATCGCCTTCCCGATGCTCTCGGTGCCCTCGGGCCCGTCGCCCAGCGGGTTGTACGACTGCGCCTCCTTGATGGCGATCGACACCGGGTTGTGGGTGCTCGCCTGGGGGCTCGGCGCGGTGCTGCTGGCCGAGGTCAGCGGGGACGCGGTGGCCGCCCCGGTGTGGCGCAGGCTGTCGACGAACTGCCAGGAGGCGACGCCGATCGCGCCCAGCGCGACCGTCCACGCGGTGGCCTTGACCACCCGGCGCAGCCGCCGCCGGGTGCGGGTGCGCCGGGAGGGGGCCGGGCGGGAGGAGGCCGGCAGCGGGGAGACGGTGGTGTCGGCGACCCGGGTCGGGTTGGGCGCGGTGGGCAGCGCGTGGGTGTTGTGCCGGGGCGGGGCCGGGAAGGCGGGCAGCTCCGGCGCGGGCTGGCGGATCTTGGGCAGCTTGGCGATCGCCCGGACCAGTTCCTCCGGGGTGGTGATCGGCTGGGCGTGGTGCGGCGGCTGGTCGAACAGGGCCCGCGCGGCGAGCTCGGACAGGCCCTTGTGGACCCCGGCGCGGACCTGGTCCGGCGCGGCGTTCTGGAGGCCCTTGGGCAGGCCCTGGAGGTCGTAGCGGTCCTCCGGGTACGGCCAGCGGTGGGTGAGCGCGGCGAACAGCAGTGCGCCGATCGCGCGGGTGTCGGCCCGCTGGGCGTCCTCGGCGTCCTCGGCGGGCAGCCCGCGCAGGGCGGCGTCCACCGCGATGCCGTTGATCCGGTACTGGCCGCTGTCGGTGCGCAGCACGCAGCGCGGGGTGAGCCGCAGGTGGGCCTGGCCGCGCCGGTGGGCGGCCGCGACGGCGTCGGCGACCTGGCGGACCATCTGGTACGCCTCGTGCGGCTCCATCGGGCCGTTGGCGAGCAGCCTGGCCAGGTCGGAGGAGTGCGGCAGCCACTCCCGCACGACGTAGACCAGCTCGCCCTCGTGGACGGCGTCCAGCACCTGGACGAAGCGCGGGTCGCCGAGCAGGGCGGCGGACTTGGCCGCGGCCAGCACCTTGCGGGCCCGCTGGTGACCGGAGGCCATCAGGTGGACGCCGACCGCCCGGCGCAGCTTCTCGTCGACGGCGCGCCAGCTGCTGAAGGTCTCGGTCTGGGAGATGCACTCCTCCAGCCGGTACCGGTGGCCGATCATGTCCCCGCTGCGGCGCTGCGGGGCGGGGAGGGTGCGCGGGAGGGTGGCGGTGTCGCGCGGGTCGACCGTGGGCTGCGGGTCGGTGGGGCGGCGCGCGGGGCGGGTGGGCTCGGGGGCGGGCTTCTTCCGGGGGGACCCGGCGGCCAGTTCGGCGCGCAGCTCCTGGACCGAGAGCGGGGCGGTGATCTCCGAGGTCTCCTCGCCGGCGGCGGGCTCCGGGCCCGCGGCCGGCGCGTCGTCGCGGGCCCGGTCCTCGCCCCGGCCCTTCTCCCCGCCCTGGTCGGTGTTCTCGTCCGCGTCGGGGCGCCCGGGGGCGGCGGCAGCGGTGGGGGCGGCGGGGGCGCCCTCGCGGGCGTCCGCGGAGGTGCTCTCGCCGGCGTCGTCCGAGCCCGCGAGCTCGTCGATCGCCGCGGCCAGCGCGGCCTCGTCCGTCGCCGCGTCAGCTGCTGACGTGTCGACGACCGCCTTGGTGCCATCAGCCACCGTGGTCCTGCCTCCCCTTGTGTCGCCGCGGCTTGAGAGAGTCGCTGGAGCCCTAGGGTCGGCGGCCCTGTGCTCCAGGACAATTGTGCCCACTCTTCTCCACCGGGTACGACCGCTGAGACGTCCGCTCGGTTGCATACGGGTGGAGAGATGTGGTGCAGATCCGACACCTGGTCGCCATCCGGCGGTCGGGCGGACCCGAACCAACCGGTGGCCCAGCACTCGGCCGGACGAGCGGAGGAGCCTTCTGCTCCGGTTGACGCCCGGTCAGGGCGCCCGCTCGTCCGGCCGGTGGTCGGGCGGTCAGCGGCCCAGTCGGCCGCGGACCATGCCCAGCATGGAGTTCAGCTCCTCGATCCGCAGGCGCTTCGCGATGAGCACGAAGACCGCCAGCTGGAGGCCGCCGGCCACGACCAGGGCCGCCACGCTGCCCGGCCAGCCGCCGAGCACCTGCTGGACGCCCAGGCTGGCGCCGAGGCCGACCAGGGCGGCCGGGACGCAGGCGGCGGCCAGCCGGCTGTACGTCCGGCCGATCCGCTTGGTGTCCAGCCCGCCGATCCGCTTCTTCAGCTTCGGCATCGCGACCATCACCCCGATGGCGTAGGCCAGGCCGTAGCCGAAGGCGAGGCCGGTCACCGTCCACTCGGAGGGCAGCACCAGCCAGCACAGCAGCGCGAAGCCGGCCTGGCAGGCGGCGACCCAGACGGTGTTGTAGAACGGCGTCCGGGTGTCCTCGTAGGCGTAGAAGCCGCGCAGCATCACGTACTGGGCGGAGTACGGGATCAGGCCCAGCGCGAACGCGGAGAGCATCAGACCGACGTTGGTGGCGTCGTTCAGGACGGTGTCGTTGCCGCCGATCGCGTAGATCGCCCGGCCGACCACCGGGCCGAGCGACAGGAACAGGAAGGCCGCCGGGACGACCGCCACCGCGGTGGTGCGCAGACCGTAGGAGATGTCGTCGCGCACGGCACCGGCGTCCTCGTCGGCCGCCGCCCGGGAGAGCCGGGGGAGCACCGCGCTCATGATCGAGACGGTGATCACGGCCTGCGGGAGCTGCCAGATCAGCAGCGCGTTGGAGAACGCGGCCAGGCCGACGCCGTTGTGGCCGGCCGCCGCGGCGGCGGCGCCCGCCTTGGTGGACAGCTGGGTGATCACCAGGTAGCCGGCCTGGTTGGCGAGCACGAAGAAGAACGTCCACTTGGCCAGCCGGGCGGCCTTGCCCAGGCCGTGGCCGCGCCAGTCGAAGCGGGGCCGGAAGCGGAACCCGGCGGCCCGCAGGTACGGGATCATCGCCAGCGACTGGACGCCCAGACCGATCAGGGTGCCGAGGCCGAGCAGCCGCACGCCCTCGGGGGAGATGCCCTCCGGGGTGACCTGGGTGGTGCCGAACCCGCCGTAGACCCAGATGTAGGCGGAGAAGGTGAAGATCACCACGATGTTGTTCAGGACCGGCGTCCACATCATCGCGCCGAAGCGGCCGCGGGCGTTGAGGATCTGGCCCATCACCACGTGGATGCCCATGAAGAAGATGGTCGGCAGGCAGTAGCGGGCCATCGCCACCGTGGTCTCGGCGCGCTCCGGGTTGGCCATCATCGGCTGGGCGATCAGCCGCACCAGCACGGGTGCCCCGAGCACCGCCAGGAAGACCACGCCGCCGAGCCCGACCATCACCAGGGTGAGCAGCCGGTTGGCGTACGCGGTGCCGCCGTCCTCGTCGTTCTTCATGCTGCGCACCAGCTGCGGCACGAAGACCGCGTTCAGCGCGCCGCCGCCGATCAGGATGTACAGCAGGGTCGGCAGGGTGTTCGCGGCGTTGTACGAGTCACCCATGATGCCGACGCCGATGGCCGCGGTGATCACCATGGTCCGGACGAAGCCGGTGCCGCGGGAGACCAGCGTGCCGGCCGCCATGATCGCGCTGGAGTTCAGCAGGTTGGAGACCTTGCCGCCGCCGGCCGCCTTGCCGGGCTCGGCGGCGGGGGCGGGCGCCTGCTCGGCGGCCCGCTCCTCGGCGACGATGTCCGCCAGCGGCTCGACCGCCGGGGGCACCGCGACGGCGGCCACCTGCATGGTGGCCTCCGCCTCGGAGAGCGGCGGGTCGAACTCGATCGGCGGCACGAAGTGCTGCTGCCCGCCCGGAGCGGCGCCGTACGGGGGCTGCCCCGGGTGGCCGCCCATCGGCGGGTACGGCGCGGGGCCGGGCGGCGGGCCGGGCTGGGGGGCCGGGGCGGGCTGCGGGACCGGCGGCTGGACCGCGGCCTGCGCCTCGCGGCCGCCGAACAGGCCGTCCACCCCGACGTACTCGGTGGTCTCGGTGTCCCAGGCGGAGTGCGCCGGGCCGGGCTGCCACTGCTGCCGGGGCTGCTCGACGCCGCCCCAGTGGCCGCCGGCGGCCTGTGCCGGGGCCGGCTCCTGCGGCCAGGCGGGCTGCACCGGGGTGTCCCAGCCGGGCTGCACCGGCGGCACCGGGGCCCCGAAGTGCTCCGGGGCCTGGTACGGGGTCGGCGGCACCGGCGTCGGGTAGCCGACGCCCTGCGGCGGCAGCTGCGGCGGCACGTCGTACGCGGCGGCCGGCGGCTGGGGCGCGGCGGGCCGACCGGCCCGCAGACCGTACGGGTCCTGGCCGTCCTGGGGGTTCCCGTACGCGTCCACCGCGTACGGGTCCTGGGCGTAGGTGTCGGCCACGTACCAGTCGCCGGACGGCGACTCGGCGCCCGGCCGGCTCTCACCGCGGCCCGACGGCCGCTCCTCGCTGCGCCCGGTCATGTCACCTCTTCGCTGTCGTGGGGGGAGGCCGGCCCGGCAAGGCAGGGGGTCGGCGGTATCAAGGACCAACCTTCTCATCACCGGCGGCCCGATCCCGGCCATCCGGGCTGCTGCCACGCGGTGTCTGCGCGGGACCGTCACCAGGGGTGTCGTCCGTCCCGTCGGTCCCGTCCGCCGCCGGGGCCCCCTCCGCGGTGTCCTCCGCCGGGGCCCGCGGGGCGGGCTCCGCCGCCGCGGCGCCGCCCGCGGCCGGGGCGTCCCCGAGCGGGGCGTCGCCGACCGGCTGGTCGCCGTCCTCGTGCGGCTGCCCGCCGAGGCGCTTGCGCTGGCGCACGAAGCGCAGCGCGGCCAGCAGCAGCAGGACGCCGGCGCCCGCGAAGACGTACAGCACGCCGTTGGTCACCGAGGTGACCTCCACCGTGAACTTCTGCGCCTCGCCGTACGGCCGGGAGTCGGGGCCGGTGGTCCACAGCTGGGCGGTCATCGCGACCGGCCCGTTGTTGTGCGCCTCGGCGTTGAAGCGCAGCGTCACGCTCTGCGAGGCCGGGAGGACCAGCTCCTCCTCCTTGCTCACCCGCAGCCTGTTCGGCTGGGCCGAGGTGAGCACCAGCTTCAGGTTGGTGACCGTCTGGGTCAGGTCGTTGCGGACGCTGACCTGGAGCAGGCCGGACTCGCCGGCCAGGGTGACCACGTTCTTCCTCGGCACCTGGACGGCCTTGGTCAGCTCCTTCAGGTACCCCGTGACGCCGGCCCGGTAGGTGCTCCCGGCCGGCGGCTGGCTGCGCCACTCGGTGGACAGCGAGCGGACCATCGCGGCGCTGAACGGGCCGCGCACCCGCTGCGGCAGGGTGAGCACCCGCATCAGGGTGTCCAGGTCGTGCTGGATGTCGTCGGTGCGGCTCAGGTCGGCCGCCGGCAGCTCCGAGGCGCGGATCTGGGTCGGGTAGTCGGTGGGCGCCGGGACGGCGGTGTTGGCCTTCGGGTCGGCCGCGGACTGGGCCACCGCGTCCAGCTTGACCGAGGAGATCCACTTGCCGTCCGCCGTCTGGAGGGCGTTCGCCAGCGCCTTGGCGCCGGCGGTGCTCAGCTCGCGGGGCGGCAGGACGAGCAGCCCGCGCTGGTTCTGCGGCTGCTCGTGGGTGATCGCGAAGGTCTCGGCGAGGAAGCGCTGGGTGGCGTCGGTCTGCGCCTGCGGGCTGCTCAGGTCCTTGTCGAAGAGCGCGGAGACGGTCTCGTCGGCCACCACGGCGCTCTGCCCGCCGCCGATCGGGCGGACCGCGGTCGGGGTGTAGGTGAGCGAGTCCGGCTCCGGCATGCTCGCGCCGTCGACCAGCACCAGCCCGTTGCCGGACTGCTGGGCGAGGGCGGCGATCTGCTGGTCGAGGTAGCCCCGGTACGGCCAGGCGACGTCCGAGCGGGTGTCCACGGAGAGCCGGCCCTCGACGGTCAGCCGGCCGGCGGTGGACGCCTTGCTCAGCGCGGTGGTCATCCCGGCCAGGTCGGAGCCGTTGTGGGCGATCGAGGCGAGGTCCGGGTCGGCGTACGGCAGCGAGACCACCTGGCTGCCCGGCTTGGCGACGGCGGCCCGCAGCTTGTCCAGCCAGGCGACGGCGGCGGCCGAGGCGGGCACCTGGACGGTGTTGTCGTCCTTGGCGGACTTGCCCGCGGCCTCGGTGCCCGGCTTCTGCACCCGGTAGGGCTTGGTCATCGCGAGCGCGGCGTCCAGCAGGTCCGGGTCGATCACCCAGGTCAGGCCGTTCAGCTTCGCGCCGGTGTCGACCAGCTCGTACAGCCGGCCGCCCGGGGCGAACTCGCCGGCCAGGCTGTCGTCGCGCAGCACCGGGGTCGGCTGGTCGCTGTTGTCGGCGGTGGTCTGGGCGGCCAGCACCGGCGCGTGCACCAGCGGCCAGATCGTGGCGACCTTCGTCGGCTGCGCCTCGGCGCCGCCCGGGTTGTACGGCAGGAAGGTCCGGGCGATGCCCAGGGCGCGGTCGCGCGGGTTGTCGCCGGTCCCGCCCCAGGCGTCCACCGCGAGCTCGTACGCGCCGCTCGCGGAGAAGCCGAGGTCGCTCACCGCGACGCTCAGGGTGTACGGCTGGCTCTGCCCCGGGTTCAGCTCCGGCAGGGCGTACTGCGGGCTGTCCAGCTCCACGCCGTCCTTGCTGTCCGGCGTGGAGCGGTCGGCCACGTTGGCCAGGTCGCTGCGCCGGTCCAGCGGTTTGCCGGAGTACGGCTTGCGGACGGCCGCGTGGGCGCCCTTGATCGCCGACTTGCCGGCGTTGGTGACCTGGCCGGTGATCGTCACGATCCCGCCCGGGGCGGCCACCTGCGGGTTCAGCGTGTCGATGGTCATCACCACCGGGTACTCGGCCGTGGCGGTGGAGTCGCCGGCCGGCCGGACGTTGCCGCCGGCGGGCAGCGCACCGGCCGGGGAAGCCGTGAAGAGGGTCAGGGCGGCCGCGCAGGCGGCGGCCAGGCGCCGGCCCGCACGGCGCGCCCGGCGGGCCGGATGGCGCCCCCCGGCGGGGCGCTCGGCCCGTCCAGGCTGTCGGTGCGCCCCCAGGCCCGAGTGCCGTGCCGGCTCACTCACTCGCTTCGCCCTCGCCGTTCTCGATCGTTCGCTGCTGATGCTGTCCGTCCGGCGCGGTCCGCCCGACGGTCTTCGCTTGACTCTGGTGGAGCTCTTCGCCCGACGCCGTCGCCGCACCGCTGCCACGGGGATCCCGCGGACGGCGGCGGCACGCGGCACCGCATCCCCTGTCCGGTGCCCGAGACTCGTCCACCGGCATGGTAACGATGCAGCCCGCGGCGCAGTGTTGCGGGCTGTGGGGTGAGACGCCCAGAACGCGCGGGCGGTTGACCTGTCGGGGCACGTACCCTTGTGAGCCGTGTCCACTGCCAATGAGCCCACCGCGCGCACCGACCGTTCCAGCACCGACGTCCAGGTCGTCCCAGGGCTGAGCGAGGCCCAGACGCTCGGCCTCCAAGAGCTGCTGCGGGTGTCGCCGGTCGCCGACGAGATCGCCAGCCGGTTCCAGGCGGCCGGTCACCGGCTGGCGCTGGTCGGCGGGTCCGTCCGGGACGCGCTGCTCGGCCGGCTCGGCAACGACCTGGACTTCACCACCGACGCCCGTCCGCAGCAGGTGCTCAAGCTGGTCAAGGGCTGGGCGGACGCGGTCTGGGACGTCGGCATCGCCTTCGGCACGGTCGGCGCCCGCAAGGACACCCCCGAGGGCTCCTTCCTGATCGAGATCACCACCTACCGCTCCGAGGCGTACGACCGCACCTCGCGCAAGCCCGAGGTCAGCTACGGCGACACCATCGGGGAGGACCTGGTCCGCCGGGACTTCACGGTCAACGCGATGGCCGTCGACCTGCCCGGCCGCGGCTTCGTCGACCCGCACCACGGCCTGGAGGACCTGGAGGCCCGGGTGCTGCGCACCCCCGCCACCCCCGAGGAGTCCTTCTCCGACGACCCGCTGCGGATGATGCGGGCCGCCCGCTTCGCCGCCCAGCTGGACTTCGACCCGGCGCCCGAGGTGGTCGCCGCGATGACCGCGATGGCCGAGCGGCTCACCATCGTCTCCGCCGAGCGGATCCAGGCCGAGCTGAACAAGCTGCTGCTGGCCAAGCACCCGGTGAAGGGCCTGCGGCTGCTGGTCGACACCGGCCTGGCCGGGTACGTGCTGCCGGAGCTGCCCGCGCTGCGGCTGGAGCGGGACGAGCACCACCGGCACAAGGACGTCTACGAGCACTCGCTGACCGTCCTGGAGCAGGCCATCGACCTGGAGCAGGACGGCCCGGACCTCACCCTGCGGCTGGCCGCGCTGCTGCACGACATCGGCAAGCCGCGCACCCGCCGCTTCGAGTCGGACGGCCGGGTCTCCTTCCACCACCACGAGGTGGTCGGCGCCAAGATGACCCGCAAGCGGATGCGCGAGCTCAAGTACTCCAAGGAGCTCACCGAGGACGTCTCGCGCCTGGTCGAGCTGCACCTGCGCTTCCACGGCTACGGCGGCGGCGAGTGGACCGACTCCGCGGTGCGCCGCTACATCACCGACGCCGGGCCGCTGCTGGAGCGCCTGCACAAGCTGACCCGCTCCGACTGCACCACCCGCAACAAGAAGAAGGCGGCCGCGCTCTCCCGCACCTACGACGGCCTGGAGACCCGGATCGGCGAGCTGAAGGAGCAGGAGCAGCTGGACGCCGTCCGCCCGGCGCTGGACGGCAACCAGATCATGGAGCTGCTCGGCCTCAAGCCCGGCCCGCAGGTCGGCAAGGCGTACAAGCACATGCTCGAACTCCGGCTGGAGCACGGCCCGATGGAGCACGACGAGGCGGTCGGGGCGCTGCGGGCCTGGTGGGCCGAGCAGCAGGGCTGAGCCCGGCTCCGGACGGCGCGACGGCGCCACGGGAGCTCCGGGCACGACGAGAGGGGTGGCCCCGGCCGAGCGCCGGGGGCCCCCCCCCACCCGACACGGCAGGCTTGATATGTAGAATAAAAGCCCCAAAAGACAGGCGGGGGAT
>NZ_JBHUAL010000253.1:0-12697 GCF_042789775.1 Kitasatospora sp. NPDC056800
GCCCTGATGGGGGCGGCCGCTCGGCCGGTCGGACAGCCGTCAGTCGGTCAGACGGTCAGCGTCTGACCCGGGAAGATCAGGTCCGGGTCGGCGCCGATGGTGCGCAGGTTCTTCTGGTACAGGCTGTCCGTGTCGGTGCCGAACTTGGCCGCGATGTCGCTCAGGGTGTCACCGCTCCTGACGGTGTAGCCGCCCGCGGCGGTGTTCTTCGGCGCGACCGGCGCGGACTGCGCCGGCTTGGCCGAGGGCTGCCCCTTGGGCGCCTGCTGCGCGGCCGCCGGCTTGGCGGCGGGCTTGGCCGCGGGCTTGGCGGCCTTCGTGGCCGGCTTGGCGGCGGGCTTGGCCGCCTTGGCCGCCGTGCCGCCCGAGGTGTCGGCGACGGCCGGGGCGCCGCCCTTGCCCAGGCCCGCCCTCTGCGAGCAGACGGGCCAGGCGCCCGCGCCCTGCGAGGCGAGGACCTTCTCCGCGACGGCGATCTGCTGCGCCTTGGTCGCCTTGTTGGCCTGGGAGGCGTACGCGGTCCCGCCGTACGCGGCCCAGGTGGACGGGCTGAACTGCAGTCCTCCGTGGAAGCCGTTGCCGGTGCTGGTGCTCCAGTTCCCGCCGCTCTCGCACTGGGCGACGGCGTCCCAGGTCGAGGAGGTAGCGGCGGAGGCCGAGGTGGCCGTGACGAGGCCGGCCACCGGCAGGGCCGCGACGGCGGCGCCCGCGAGGACCGCCATCCGCACGCGGTGGCGCTTGGTGGTGGCGGTGGTGTCGGTGGCAGCGGCGGTCTCGTGACGGGGATTCATACAGTTCCTCTCGACAAGTCCCGGGTGGGCATGCGGAACCAGGCCCGGGACATGGGCCGGCAGTCTTTCGCTCACCTCACTCGACGGGCGGCCGGACACGTGTCGGACGTGCCGTGCCGCCCCGGTCACCTCCGCACGCCGACGGCCTGTTCGAGCCGGTCTCGTCGGCGGGCACCGCCCTCATGCCGCGGGTCAGTCGGCGGGCAGTGCGTCGGGGTGAACCCGGGTGGCGCTCGTTGCGCCGCCAATGAAGCTAGGGGGCATCACCCGGACGCAGCAAGCAATTCTTCGACGTCGCAGGTCAGTTGACTGTTACCGGCGGTACGGGTCAAAAAATCATGCCCGATTTGACCATTTTTGACCAGATTTCCAAGATCAAACGGTCAAATTCCGTGCCCTCACTCACACCTGTCCGCCCGAGAAAGCCGTCACACCATCCACGCGGAGGAACCGTCAGCTGACGCACCGTCACCACCGCACCCGGAGTTCCCGGTTCCGCGCCGCCGTCGAGTGGCATCCGTCACGCCCGACACGTACGGCGACCACGCGAACACCCTCAGCGACGGCCGTCGAGCTCCGCGTCCCGCGCCAACAGCGCCGCCTGGACCCGGTTGTCGCAGCCCAGCTTGGCCAGGATCCGGCTGACGTAGGTCTTCACCGTCGCCTCGCTCATGTGGATCCGCGCCCCCGCGTCGGCGTTGGACAGACCCTCTCCGAGCAGGGCCAACACCTCCAGCTCGCGCGGGGTGAGCACCTCCAGCCGACGCCGCGCCGCGACGGCGCGGGCGGCCAGCGAGGCGCTGCGCCCGGAGGCCAGCGAGTCGACGATGTGCCGGGTCGCGGCCGGCGAGAGGAAGGCGTTCCCGCCCGCCGCCGCCCGGACGGCCTGGATCAGCTCGTGCGGTGCGGTGTCCTTGAGCAGGAAGCCGGCACCGCCCTCGGTCACGGCGCGCAGGACGTTCTCGCGCTCCCCGAAGGTGGTGAGGATCAGCGCCCGCGCGCCGGGGGCGACCTTCGCCAGTTCCCCGAGCGCCGTCAGCCCGTCCATCACCGGCATCTGGATGTCCAGCAGCACCACGTCCACCCGGTGCGCCCGCGCGAGCTCCAGCGCCTCCCGCCCGTCGGCGGCCTCCGCGACCACCTCGATGTCCTCGGCGGAACCGAGGATCATCCTGATTCCGGCCCGGATCAGCGGCTCGTCGTCGGCGACGAGGACTCGGATCACGCTGGTCATTCCCCTCGAACGGTGCTGTGGGCTGCGGCACCCATCCTCACATCCCGGCAGGACCGTTCCGAACCACCCCGATCCGGACCAGCGTGATCCGAAACCGGCCCGGCCCGCCCGGCCGGGGCACCCGCCCGCGCACGGGGTCACTCAGCCCTTGGCCACGTACTCCTGTTTCTCCACCAGTGCCCCGTCCCGGAAGCAGAATCGCGCCACGTGCTCCTCGTTCCAGCCGGCGCCGGGCGCACCGTTCAGGACGAACCAGCGGCAGCGCGCGCCCTCCGGGATCTCCGGCCCTGTCCCCTTATACGTGTCGGTGATGAAGTCGTTGCCGCGCGGCAGTGTCTGCAGCACCTCGGACTCGGCGGTGCCCACCCTGATCTGGTCGTACATCGGCTGCTGCACGGTCGCGTCGTTGGTGCCCTTGACGAAGGCGACCACGCCCCAGACCGCCAGGCCGAGCACGGTCACCGCGATCGCGACCACCCCGAGGGCGCAGCCCATCGCCGGACTGCGCCGCTTGCGCTCCGGCTCCTCGACGGGCGGCAGGCCGTCCAGCATCCAGTCCTCGGCCCCGTCCGCCGCCGCGGCCTGCTCCTCCCCTTCATAGGGGAGCACCGCCGCCAGCCGGAAGCCCTGCTCCGGCGTGGGCCCGGCGTGCACCATGCCGCCGACCAACCGGGCGCGCTCCCGCAGGCCGGTCAGCCCCTGACCGCCGCTGACGGCCGCGCCCACCCCGACGCGTGCCCCCACGAGCTCCGGCGCGCGGGCGTTGGTGACCTCCACCACCAGCGCGTCCGGCTCGTACCGCAGCGCGACGCCGATCGGCGCGCCGGGGGCGTGCTTGTGCGCGTTGGTGAGCGCCTCCTGCACGATCCGGTACGCCGCGTGGTCGACGGCGGCCGCCAGCGGACGCCGCTCCCCCTCCACGGTGAGGTCGATCCCGGCCCCGGCCGCCCGGGAGGACTCCACCAATCCCTCGATCCCGTCCACCCCGCCCCGGGCCGCCGCCCCGGCACCCGCCCCGGTGGCCGCCGACCCGGCGGTGGGCACCCCGGCGGCCGCCGGGGCGGTGGCCGGCACCGCCGTCGACTCGTCGTGCAGCACCCCGACCACCTCGCGCAGCTCGCGCATCGCCGCGACCGCCGCCTGCCGCAGCACCCCGACCGCCTCGCGCTGCCGGTCGGTGAGCGTCCGGTCCACCTCCAGCGCGCCCGAGTGCACCGAGATCAGCGCCAGCTGGTGGCCCAGGCTGTCGTGCATGTCCTGGGCGATCCGGTGCCGCTCGCGCAGCCGCGCCTGGTGCACCACCATGACCCGCTCGCGCAGCAGCTGCTCGTTGCGCTCGCGCAGCGCGTCCAGCAGGGCGCGGCGCTGCGCCCGGTAGCGGCCGTAGAGCGCGGGCAGCACGGCCACCACCAGGAAGGCCCCGAAGGACAGCGGCAGCACCAGCTTCGGCGAGAGCGAGGCGCCCTCCTTCAGCACCCCCGTCATGGTGAACAGCGCCCAGCCCACCACGAAGGTGCCGACCAGCGACCAGACCCGGCGGATCCGCGCCCCGGCCGTCCAGCCCGCGCAGACCAGCATCGGGATCGGGCCGACCGCCCAGCCGGCGGCGGCCGCGACGACGACCAGCACGGTGGCCGGCAGTCCCTTGCGCAGCACCCACGCCACCGCGACCCCGACGCCGACGAGCACCGCCTGGCCGGTGTTGGAGAGCAGCTCCATCAGCGCGGCGAAGCCGCCCATCAACAGGGCGAGCAGTGCCTCGCCCACGACCCGCCGGGGCCGCCAGGGCCCCGGCAGCGCCGTCCGTACCGCCGTGTTCCAGGCCCGCGCGATCGCTTCCACCCGTCGAGGCTATCGGTCCGGCCGGGTCATCCGCCGTCCTCCTTCGTCGCCGCCCCGGCCGACGAAAGTCGCCTGGTCGGCCCCGTCCCGGCGGCCTGCCCGCCCGGTCCGCACGGCGCGGCCGCCGGGTCCGAACGGCGTGGCCGCTCAGCCGAAGGCCGTGAGCAGCAGTGCCACGTCGTCCACCCGGCGGGCGGAGCCGACCTCGCGCAGCAGCCGCTCGGCCGCCTGCTCCAGTCCCTCCCCCGCCACCGCCCGGGCCAGCGCGGCCCGCAGCCGGTCCACGCCCTGGTCGATCGCCACCGCCGGGTCCTCCACCAGCCCGTCGGTGTAGAGGGCGAGCACCGCCCCGCTGCCCAGCCGCAGGTCGCTGACCGGGTAGTCGGCCCGCTCGTCCACCCCGAGCAGCGGCCCGCCCGGGACGTACAGCGCCTCGGCCCGCCCGCCGGGGTGGCGCAGCACCGGCGGGAGGTGCCCGGCCCGGGCGATCCGGCCGAGCCCGACGGCCGGGGTGAGCCGGACCAGGCAGCAGCTGGCGAGCAGCCCGGGGTCGAGGTCGAGCAGCAGCCGGTTGGTGCGGGCGAGCACCTCGTCGGGCGGGTCGCCACCGGTGGCGAAGGCGCGCACGGCGCTGCGCAGCTGCCCCATCGTGGCGGCCGCGCCGACGCTGTGGCCCTCGACGTCGCCGATCACCAGGGTGACGTCCTCGCCGGTGACGATCGCGTCGTACCAGTCGCCGCCGATCTCCATGCCCTGGGTGCCGGGCAGGTAGCGGGCGGTGATCCGGATGCCGGGCACCTCGGGCAGCCGGTGCGGCAGCAGCGCCTGCTGCAGGCCGCGGGCCAGGGCGAACTCGGCGTCGTACAGCCGGGCGCGCTCCAGGGCCTGGGCGATGAAGCCGCCGAGCGCGGTGAGCAGGCCGCGCTCCTCCACGGTGAACGGGCGCGGCAGGTCGAAGCCGACGATGCAGGTGCCGACCGGACGGCCGGAGGCGATCAGCGGCAGGAAGGCCCAGGCGCCCATCTCGTCCAGGGCCAGGCCGGGGTAGGTGGCGGCGAGTTCGCGCACCGACTCGAAGAAGACCGGGGTGCCGGTGCGGAGCGTCTCCGCGCCGGGCACCCGGGTGTCCATCGGGATGCCCTCGAAGGCGTCCAGGAAGCCGTCCGGGTAGCCGGTCTGCGAGAGCAGGTGCAGCCGCTGCTCGCGCACCGCGTAGATGGCGAGCTCCTGGCCGCCGAAGGCCGGCAGGAGCTCCTCGGCCACCGCCCGGCAGACGTCCCGGACGGTGACCGCCTCGGTGAGCGCGCTGGCCAGTTGGAGCAGGTGGTGGGTGCCGCCCATCCCCGTGCGGGCGGCGGGCGGCGGCGGGACGGCGGCCGGCTCGGCGGCGCCGGGCGGGGCCTCGGCCGCGACCACCCGGGCGGTGACGCCGTGCGGGTCCGGGTAGAGCGAGAAGGCGAGCCAGCCGTCCGGCGGGCGGGCGGCCAGGAAGGCGGTGGGCCGCTGGGAGAGCTGGGCGGCGCGGTAGCGGTTCTCGTAGAAGGGGTCGGCGAGCCAGGGCAGCGCCTCCCACGGGGGGCGGTGGACCAGGTCCTCGCGGCGGGCCCGGAGCAGTGGTTCGACGGCGCGGTTGGCGTAGCCGATCCGGCCGTCCTGGTCGAGCGCGAACACGCCCTCGGGCAGCCGGTCGACGGCGGCCGCGGCGGCGGTCAGGCTCCGGAGGTCCAGCACCGCGCCGACCAGGTGGGTCCGGCCGTCGGAGATCGCCCGGGGCACCCGGGCCCACAGCTCCACCGGGTACGGCAGGCCGTCCGGGCCGAGCACCCGGACCCGGGCGGCCAGCACCTCGCCGCGCTCCAGCGCGATCCGGGCGGCGGCCCGGAACCCGGGCAGGTCGCCGGGGGCGACGCGACGGCCCAGGGCGGCCACCGTGCCGTCGAACTCCCCGGGTCCGAAACCGAAGATCTCCAGGAACTGGGTGTCGGCGGCGAGCGACCCGGTGGCCACGTCCCAGTCGAACATCCCGACCCGGGTGGTCGGCACCGACGGCGGCGGCAGCTCCACCACGGCCGCCTCGCAGCCTGGCTCCACCGACTGCCCGGACTCCGCCAACCCGGCCAGGCCGTCGGCCAGTTGGGCGGCCGCCTCGGCCAGCTGCCGGGCCGCCGGCGCCGCCACCCCGTCGTCCGAGGCCGGCCACAGCGCGGTCAGCACCCCGAACCGCTCCCCGCCGTGCCCCACCGGCTCGCAGGCGGAGACGAAGTCGTACGGCAGGCCGACCGCGAGCTGCGGGAAGCGCCGCATGGTGTCCTCGGCGTCGGTGAGGACGACGGCGCGCCCGGTCCGGAAGGCGACCGCGACCGGCAGCGGCCCCGCGGCGGCCACCCGCCGGAACGGGCCCATCACCGACAGCGGCACGCCCGCGATGGTGCGCAGCACCAGCGAGCGGCGGTCCCGCGAGCGCAGGTACACCAGCGAGCCGTACGCCCCGGTCGACTCCAGCACCCGGCGCGCGGCCAGGGCGAGCAGCTCGTCGCGCCGGTGGTCCGCCCGCCGGGCCGTCTCCCGGACGGACGGCGGGGCCGCCCGGCCGGTCTCCGCGCCGGCCCCGGGCTCCGGCGGCCGGTCCGGGCCCGGCCGCGCCCCAGGGGCCCCGCCGGTCGCGTGCGGATGGCGCATGCTCTTTTGCTACGCCCGGCCCGCACCGGTGTCAAGGCGAGCCCGCACCGGCCCCGGGCTGCCCCGTGGCCCGCCGTGCGCCAGCATGGACGGCATGCCGAGCGAACCCCGCCGCACCACCGTGGTCAACCTCAAGGGCCACCGCGACGACCCCGGGTACCGCGACGTCGTCTACGTCGGCCGCGCCATGCACCGCGGCGGCTGGCACCTCGCCGAGTCCCCGCTGCACTGCCCGTACCGCCCCGGCCCGGACCTCACCCGCGAGGAGATGGTCGCCAGGTACCGCGCCCACCTGCTCGCCCACCCCGACCTGCTCGCCCTCGTCCCACCCCTGCGCGGCCACCGCCTCGGCTGCTGGTGCGCCCCGCTCCCCTGCCACGCCGACGTCCTCGCCGACCTCGCCGACCACCCGCCTGCGTGATCCGCTTTCCCCATCTCTTCCACCATTTCGTATGCATAGCGGACTGTTCGATATTCTCCGGGCGGGTGGCGGCGTGGGGCCGCCGGTGGGGAAGCGAGAGCCGTATGCAGTCGTCGTCCGGGGGTCCCGCGAGCGGGACGGCGTGGCAGTGGGACGAGGAGACCGACGGCGGCGGGGCCCCCGAGGACGTGATCGCGGGCGGCGGGGAGCGCGCGCGGCCGAGCCGGCGCCGGCTGCTGCTCGGGGCCGGGGTGCTCGCGGCGGGCGGGGCCGCCTGGGCGTTCGGCCGTTCGGGTGTCGGCGGGGCCTTCCCCTCGCCCGGGCCGACCGGGCCGGTCCCGACCGCGCTGTCCGGGCCGACGCCGCTCTGGACGTACCGCGGCCCGGAGGCGATGACCCCGGAGCGCCTCACCGACCCGCCGAGCCACCCGGTCTACCTCTCCAGGAACGGCCTGCAGGTCCTCGACCACGAGAAGGGCACCGCCGCCCGGCTGCTGGTCTTCGACCCGCCGGCCGCCCGCAGCTGGCCCATCGACGGCGACGTGCTCGGCAAGGTGGTGGTCGGGCCCGACCACCTCTTCACGATCTACGAGGGCCACCTCGACGCCCGGCACTTCACCGACCAGGCCGGCGACTGGAGCCTGCCGCTGCCCGACGAGCTCCAGGGGCAGGTCCGCCTCGCCGGCTACGACCGCCAGGCCCCCGGCATCCTCTACGGCTACGCCTGGGGCCGCCCGCGGTCCGACGGCACCCGGACGGAGAACCGCCTGTTCGCGCTGCGGGTCACCGACCGCTCCCTGCTCTGGTCCGTCCGCACCGAGCAGACGGAGCAGCCGGTCACGCCCGCCACCCACATCGGAGGCGGCCTCCTCGCCTGTCTCCGCTTCCTCGGCGGCCGCGTCGAGGTGGTGGCCCGGGACGCCGCCACCGGCCGCGAGCTGTGGACCGCCCCCGGTGAGGAGGACCTGCGCTGGTGCGTGGCCGGCTCGGGGGGCTTCTTCGTCCCGGACGGCAACGGCGGCGTGCGCAGGCTGCTTCCCGCCGGCGAGCCGGGCTGGACCTACGCGCCCCACCGGGGCGAGTCATGGCGGGCGCTCCCGCCCCTCGAACACGGCGGCCGGGTGTACGTCCCGTGGGACCAGGGTGTCGTCAGCTGCCTCGACCTGTCCTCCGGCGCGGAGCTCTGGTCCTGCCGGCTGCCGTTCCCGCTGGACCGCCGCAGCCGTCCGCTGGTCGCCAGGGACACGTTGTTCGTCCCGGGTACGGCGGCCGGCGGGGTCAGCGCGATCCACCCCGCGACCGGCGAGCTGGGGTGGACCTTCCACGACTCCGGTCCGGGGAAGGACGTCTGGACCCTCGCCACCGACGCGGCCCACCAGTTCGACGGCACCCGCCTCTACGCGGGCCACGACGACGTCCTGCACGCCCTCCCCCTGAACTGAGCGCCCCCTACGACACGGCAGGACGGCCCGATGCAGGTACGCCCGATCTCCCCCGACAACCTGGCCGAGCTGCTCGCCGACCGCATCGCCGCCCTGCCCGACGCCCGCGGCCGGCGCCTGCGGGTGGCCGTGGACGGCGCGCCGGCCGCCCTCCCCGGGGCGCTCGCCGACGCGCTGGTGGAGCCGCTTCGGCTGCGCGGCCACCCGACGCTGCGGGTCTCGGCCGACGGCTTCCTGCGCCCGGCCTCGATCCGGCTGGAGTACGGCCACCAGGACGCGGACGCCTTCCACGACCTCTGGCTGGACGACGGCGCCCTGGCCCGCGAGGTGCTCGACCCGCTGGAGCCGGGCGGCAGCGGCCGCGTCCTGCCCTCCCTGCGCGACCCGGCCACCGACCGGTCGACCCGCGCCCCGTACACCGAACTCCCGCCCGGCGGCGTGTTGTTGCTGGACGGCGCGCTGCTGCTCGGCCGCTGGCTGCCGCTGGAGCTGACCGTCCACCTGGCGCTCGGCCCGGCCGCGCTGGCCCGCCGCACCCCGGCCGACCAGCAGTGGACACTGCCCGCCTTCGCCCGCTACGAGGCGGAGACCGGGCCCGCCGCGACGGTCGACGTCACCGTCCGGGTGGACGACCCGCGCCACCCCGCGCTGGTCGAGCGGCCGTGACCTCCGGGGCCGGGCCGCGCTGGCAGTACGGGCACCAGAACACCGTCCGGTCACGCGGCGGCGAGCCCTGGCGCCCGGTGACGACGGGGGTGACGCAGCGCGGGCAGGGCCGTCCGGCCCGGCCGTAGACCCAGTGCTGGTAGCCGGGCCGGGTGTCGCCGGTGGTGATGTGGCCGGGGCGCAGCTTGTTGGTCTCCAGCATCTGCCGGGCGCGCTCCACCAGCCGGTCGGGGTGCGGGAGTTCGCCGACCTCGGTCCACGGCGTCACGCCCGCGACGAAGCACAGCTCGTTCGCGTAGACGTTGCCGATCCCGGCGAGGTTGCGCTGGTCGAGCAGGGCCTCGACGACCGGGCGGCCCGGGCGGGCGAGGAGCCGGCGGACGGCCTCGACCGGGTCCCAGTCGGAGCCGAGCAGGTCGGGGCCGAGATGGCCGACGATCCGCCGTTCGTCGGCGGTGCGCAGCAGTTCCACGACGGGCAGCCGGTAGCCGACGGCGGTGCCCCGGTCGGTGCCGAGGACGGCGCGGATCTGCCACTCCGGGCCGCCGGTCCACCGCTCGCCGGGGCGGTAGACCACCCAGCGGCCGTCCATCCTCAAGTGGGTGTGCAGGGTGAGGCCGCCTTCGAAGCGGGCGAGCAGGTGCTTGCCGCGCGGGGCGACCTCCAGCACCCGGCGGCCGGTGAGGTCGGCGGTGGCGTGCGCGGGCACCCGCAGGTCGGCGCTGGTCAGCGGCTGTCCGGCGAGGGCCTCGTGCAAGTGGGCCGCCACGCGGTAGACGGAGTCACCTTCTGGCATGCCTCCATTCTGGTCCGCGCGGCGGCCCGCCGGGGCACCGCCCCCGGGTGCGCTACTCCGACTGCTCGGCGGCGCCGTGGGCCTCGCGCACCACGACCACCGGGCAGGGCGCGTGCTCGGTGAGGTGGCGGCTGACCGAACCGAGCAGCACGCCGGAGAAGCCGCCCAGGCCGCGGCTGCCGACGACGAGCAGCGCGGCGCCCTTGGCGGCCTCCAGCAGCGCCTGGGCGGCGTTGCCGGGCATCACGCTCTCGGTGATCCGCACGCCGGCGTCGTCGCCGGCCACCTTGGCGACGGTCTCGCTGAGGGTCTTCCCGGCGAGCTCCTCGGGGTTGAAGGCCTCGACGGTCGGCACGCCCGCGCCGGCCCAGCCGTAGAAGGCCGGGTACTCCCAGGCGGCGATCGCGTGGACCGTCCCGCCGACGGCCCGCGCGTAGTCGATCGCCCAGCGCAGCGCCTGCTCCGAGGCGGGCGAGCCGTCCACGCCGACGACGATCCGGGGATTGGCACTCATGCCCTTGCTCCTTCGGTTGCTCCTGATCGGTCCCGACCCTCCGAACATAGATCAAATCGGACAAACGGTCGGTATCTGCCACGCCGGAAGCGGCCCGCCGCATTCAATTCCAGTGCGCGCGGCCCGCGACGCCTGCGAGGATCCCCGGATGCCGCACAAGCCCCGCCGCCGCACCGGCGGCTTCGCCGAGGTCCTGGCCGCCCTGCCGCCGAAGGAGGAGCACGAGTACTGGAACCTCGACGACCCGCTCGCGTCGGGCGGCTTCGTGGACGCCGGGGGGCGCTACTGGCGGCTGGCCCGCGGCCCGGTGGACCGGCGGCTGGCGAAGCGGCTCGCGGTCGACGCGGACGAGATGACGCTGGGCCTGTGGGGCCGGCTGCACGAGGCCTCCCCGGGCGTCTTCGTGCCCGCCCTGCTCACCCCCGAGGAGCGGCCGGCCGCCTGGCTGGACGCCTCCGCCCTGGAGTACCTGGCGTACGAGTTCCGGGCCTCCGGCGACCGGACGCTGCTCTACCTCGTGGTGCACTGCTGATCCGCTGTCACCGTCAACTCCGGTAGGCCGCCCAGATATTGGCCATCCGCTGGACCTGTCCCGGGGTGAACCTGGTCATACAGGAGTCGTAGCTGTAGTCCATGAAGTTGTGGATCGGGTCGAGCCCGGGGCCGGGGCAGGTGTCCCGGCCCTCGGGGCAGCCGGAGGCGGCGGTGCGTTCGGCCGGGGTGTCCTCCACGTAGTCGCCCGGGGCCCGGCAGCCGTTCTGGAAGGTGTGGAAGAGGCCGAGCCAGTGGCCGATCTCGTGGGTCGCGGTGTCGCCCTCGTCGTAGTGGACGGCGGAGCCGCCCGGCAGCGAGGCGTCGAGCACCACCACGCCGTCGTCGGTCGGGTGCGTCCGGTAGGCGTTCGGGAAGGTCGACCAGCCGAGCAGGGAGTCGCCGAGCCGGGCGGTGTAGAGGTTGAGGGTGCCCTGGTCGCCCTTGCGCAGGGCGGTCTTCATCGCCTGCTCGGCCGAGGAGCCCGGGGTCATGCCGGTGTACCAGGAGGCGTTGTCGCTCCAGTCGGTGCCGACCAGTTCGAAGTGGAACGGGCTCGGGACGTTGCCCTCGCCCTGGCCGCCGTAGCTCTCGTTGAGGTGGTCGATCTGGCCCGCGACGGCGGCCGCGTCCAGCCGCCCCTCGTCGCCGTCGTGGATCACGTGGAAGTAGACCGGGATCGTGGTCGGGGCGGCGGACCGGACCCGGCCGACGCCCAGTTCGGCGAGCCGCTGGGCGAGGTCCGCCTGCATCGCCCGGGCCTGCCGGGGGCTGACCGCGTTCGGGTCCCGGTCCGGCCGGCTGCCGGCCGGCAGCCGCGCCGCGACACCGCCCGCACCGACGCCGTCGTCCGGACCGACGCCGTCGTCCGCGCACCGCTCCACCGCCGGAGCGACGGCGGCGCGGTGCGCGGCCGGTGCGGCGAACTGGCTCAGACCGGCCGCGGCGACCAGCGCGGCGGCGCAGGGGAACAGGCGTGGGGCACGCGAGCGCACCCGGGCAGTACGGCGCATCAGCGCTCCTGACAGGGGAGTTGACGGGGTGTCGGCCGCGCCCGTGGCCTGCTCCGGCCGGACCCGCCGGCGCCCGGCGCGGACCCGCCGAGACTACGACGCCGTGAAGTCGATCCCCCGCAGGGCGCGCGCGGCGGCCCGGTCGAGTACCACGGCCGACGCACAGCCGGCGGGCGGCCGTCCGGCCTCCAGGATCCGGCGGCGCAGCCGGGCGACGGCGGCCTGGTGCCGGGCGAAGGCGTAGCGCGAGACGCCGCGCCGGCGCCGCCGCTGCCCGTCCAGCGCCTCGGCCGGGTCGGCGTCGAGCAGCAGCAGGTGCACCCGGCGGCCCTGCCGGGCGGCGGCCCGCACCAGCCAGGCCCGCACCCAGGGCTGGGTGCCGCAGTCGTGCACCGCGAGCGGCCCGCCGTCCAGCACGGCCCGGCGTAACCGCAGGTAGTGGGCGAGCCGGGCCAGCGGGCGGTAGAGCGCGTACGGCAGGCGGCCGGGCAGCCGGGCCGCGTACTCCTCGCGGACCAGCTGGGAGTCGATCAGCGGGGCGCGGACGCAGCGGCGCATCAGGGTGCTCTTGCCGCTGCCGGGCAGGCCGGTGACGACCAGCAGGTCCCCGGCCGGGTAGCGCAGGACCGCCGGCCCGGGCCCGCGCAGCTCGTGCCGGGCGCTCGGGTCGTGCGGCGCGTGCGATGCGGACGGGTCGTCCGGCGCGGGCAGGACGACCCGTTCCCCGGCGGTGCGCGGCGGCGGCACCCTCGGCGCCGCCGCCGTCCG
>NZ_JBHUAL010000254.1:0-12583 GCF_042789775.1 Kitasatospora sp. NPDC056800
GCCCGTGCCCGCCCCGCCCGTGTCGGTCGCCGCGCGGCCCGCGACGAGGGGTCACGCCCCCGGGATCAGCCCCGGAGGCGCCCCGGCGTCACTTCTTCCACTTGGTCAGCGGACCGTCGCTGGCGCTGTAGCGGCGGAACGCGTAGACGGCGGCGCCGTCGTCCGAGACCAGGTACTCGGAGGTGCTGCTGCCGATGCCCATGCTGCTCGGCATCGTCATGGTGCCGAGGTCGGACATCGAGCCGTCGGTCGGCGAGAGCGTCACCAGCCGGGCCGGCTTGTTGTAGCCCTGGTCGACGATCGCGCGGACCTTGCCGTCCTTGTCGGTCCCGGCCACCAGGCGCATGTCGTTGCTCGTCGAACCGGAGTTGGCCGACCACAGCCGCTTGCCGGTGTTCAGGTCGTAGGCGTTGATGCCCGGCTTGCCGCCGCTGACCTGGACGTACAGCGTGGTGCCGCTGACCACGTTGCGGGTGAGGGCCTCGTTCTGGCCGGAGAGGCGCAGGCTGTCCGCGCCGGGCTCCTTGACGGACATCTGGGTGCCCGGCTTGTTGTCCTTGTCGAACGGCAGGACGTAGTCGCCCTGCGGGCCGTTGCCCATCAGCAGCACCAGCGGCTTGTCCTGGACGACCGAGTCGACCTCCTCGATGTTGCCGGTGAGGGTGATCGGGGTGCTGGCCGGCTTGCCGGTCTCGGCGTTGACGATGACCAGCTGCGACTTCGGGCCGCTGGTGCCGTAGCAGCGGTCGCTGACCGCGATCTGGGCGCCGGCCGCCTTGCCGCGCAGGACGCAGTCCTTGTCGCGAGGCTGGTACTGCCAGGCGGGCTGGCCGTTGGCGATGTTCAGGGCGGCGACGGCGTTGCCGCCGACGGCGACGACGTTCTCGGTGACGCTGAGGGTCGGCGAGGACATCCGGTCGGCCGAGACCTTGACGCTCCAGAGCAGCTTGCCCTGGGTCAGGTCGATGGCGCCGACGGTGGAGCAGTCGCTGTCACCGGTGTTGAAGGAGACGGCGGCGACGCCCTTGGAGTTGGCGGCGTACGAGGCGGTGCACAGCTCCTTGCTGCCGGCCGGGGCGGCGATGGTCCACGCCTCCTTGCCGTCGGTCAGGTTGAAGGCCCTGATCCCGGAGCTGTCGACGCGCACCGCGAGCTTGTCGGTGCCCCAGACGCCGAGCATCTGGTTCGAGCTGTCCGCGTTGGCCGGCTTGGGGGCGCTCCAGGCGACGTTGAAGGTGGCGCCCTTGGGAGCGGGGCCGGGGGTGGGGCCGCTGCTGGTCCCGCCGTTGTCGGTGGTGCCGGTGCTGACCGGGTCCGGGCCCGGGTCGGGGGCGGGCTTGGGGTCCTTGAGCAGGACGACCAGGGCGACCACGATCGAGATCGCCAGCACGCCGCCGATGATCCCGCCCCACAGCATCACCGGGTTGCGCTGCTTGGGCGCGACCGGCGCGACGGGGTAGCCGTACCCGGGCTGCTGCGGGTAGTTGTAGCCGCCCGGGTTGTAGGCCTGCCCGGCGTCCGGGGCACCGTACGGGGCACCGGGGACCGGGTCGTACGGGCCGACCGGCGCGGCACCGGGCGGCGGCGGGGCCTGGCTGGGGAACCCGGGCGCGGTCGGCGCGTACGCCGCGTACTCCGGGCTGCCGACCGACGGCTGCGCGGGCGGCTGCACGGGCGGTGCCGGCGGCTGGACGGGCGGCGGGCCCGCGGGCGCGACCGGGCCCGGGGTGACCTGCCCCGGGACGGCGGCGCCGTCGAGCTGCGTCATCTGGTCCGCGACGGCGGCCGGATCGACCCCGCCGCCCGGCGGGCGCCCGAACGAGACGCCCCGGTTGTCCTGCGGACCGCTGCCGGGCGTTTCGCCTGCACCCGGCGTAGGGTGATCCCCTGCCATTTGATTCCCCGTCATGTCTGGATGCGTCCCCCTGGCGGTGCCGTCCACGGCCCCGATGGGACGGGTGAGAAGTGGCACCATGTTAGTGGTGCGTGGTTTTCGGCCGTCGCCAGGACAGCGGTTCCCCGTCCCCGCAGGCCCGGGCCGCGCAACACCTTCACCCCCCGATCACCGCGCCCCCACGCCCGCGCCCCCGCTCGCCGGCCCGCGCCGGGCGGCCGCCGTCCGCGCCCCCCCCCCCTGCGCGCCCGCCCGCCGCAGCCGGGATCCCCGCCCGGGCCCCCGGGCCGTACCCTTCAGGAGTTGAAGGGGACGCCCGGCGGAGGGATCCCCGCCCTGGGAGGGTGGATCATGTCGACGGACACACCGGGCTCGCAGTCGTCGCTGCACCGGGCGAACCTGGAACGGGTGCTCCGCGCGGTGCGGATGGCCGGCTCGCTGACCCAGGCCGAGATCGCCCGCGGCACCGGACTGTCCGCGGCCACCGTGTCCAACATCGTGCGGGAGTTGAAGGAGAGCGGCACCGTCGTGGTCGCCGACACCTCCTCCGGCGGCCGCCGCGCCCGCAGCGTCTCGCTCAGCGGGGACGCCGGCATCGTGGTCGGCATCGACTTCGGCCACACCCACCTGCGCGTCGCGGTCGGCAACCTGGCCCACCGGGTGCTGGCCGAGGAGAGCGCCCCGATCGACGTCGACGTCTCCGCCCAGCAGGGCTTCGACCGCGCCGAGGCGATGGTCGAGCGGCTGCTGACGCAGGCGGGCTTCCGTTCCGACAAGGTGATCGGCGTCGGCCTCGGCGTGCCCGGCCCGATCGACGTGGAGACCGGCGCGCTCGGCTCCACCGCGATCCTGCCCGGCTGGACGGGCATCGCCCCGGGCCGGGAGCTGGCCGAGCGGCTCGGCATGCCGGTGCACGTGGACAACGACGCCAACCTGGGCGCGCTCGGCGAGCTGGTCTGGGGCGCCGGCCGCGGGCTGAGCGACCTCGCCTACATCAAGGTCGCCAGCGGGGTCGGCGCCGGGCTGGTGGTGAACGGCCAGATCTACCGCGGCCCGGGCGGTACCGCGGGTGAGATCGGGCACATCACCCTGGACGAGGCCGGGCCGGTCTGCCGCTGCGGCAACCGCGGCTGCCTGGAGACCTTCGTCGGCTCCCGCTACCTGCTCTCGCTGCTCGCCCCCACCCTCGGCCAGGACCTCAGCCTGCCCCGGGTGGTCGAGCTGGCCCAGCAGGGCGACCTCGGCTGCCGCCGGGTGATCGCCGACGCGGGCCGGCAGATCGGCACCGGCGTCGCCACCCTCTGCAACCTGCTGAACCCCCGCCGGGTGATCCTCGGCGGGGACCTCGCCGAGGCCGGTGAGCTGGTGCTCGCCCCGATCCGGGACTCGGTGGCCCGGTACGCGATCCCGAGCGCGGCCCGTCAGCTCTCGGTCGTCCCCGGCACCCTCGGCGGCCGGGCCGAGGTGCTCGGCGCGCTGGCCCTGGTGATGAGCGAGATGGGGGAGTCGGGCGCGCTGGGCCGCGCCTGACACCGCCGTCCGGCCCGCCCGCGTATTCAAACGCCTGTACGTCAACCTGAGGTGACCCGGCTTCCCGGCCCGACCTCCCGGAATGGCGGTAACCGAACGGTGGCACCGGGCGCGCCGCTTGGTGTCCGGCAGGCGGACATTAGACTCGACCGGTCGCCACCGGCCGGACCGTCGGACTGCCGCCGGACCGGGCAGCGACGCCCGTCGGACCGTCCGTGGTCCGCGAACACTGAACGAGGAGGAACGGGTGGCCCTGCTGACCCGCATTCGGGGACCGCGCGATCTCGACCGGCTCACGCCCGGACAGCTGGCCGCACTGGCCCAGGAGATCCGGACCTTCCTGGTGACCGAGGTCTCCAAGACGGGTGGCCACCTCGGGCCCAACCTCGGCGTGGTGGAGCTCACCATCGCGCTGCACCGGGTCTTCGACTCCCCGCGCGACCGCATCCTCTTCGACACCGGCCACCAGAGCTACGTCCACAAGCTGCTCACCGGCCGCCAGGACTTCTCCCGGCTGCGGATGAAGGGCGGCCTGTCCGGCTACCCGTCCCGGGCCGAGTCCGAGCACGACGTGATCGAGAACTCGCACGCCTCCACGGTCCTCTCGTACGCCGACGGCCTGGCCAAGGCCAACCAGATCCTGGGCAAGAACGACCCGGTCGTCGCGGTGATCGGCGACGGCGCGCTCACCGGCGGCATGGCCTGGGAGGCGCTCAACAACATCGCCGACGCCAAGGACCGTCCGCTCGTCATCGTCGTGAACGACAACGAGCGCTCGTACTCCCCGACCATCGGCGGCCTGGCCAACCACCTCGCCACCCTGCGCACCACCCAGGGCTACGAGCGCTTCCTGTCCTGGGGCAAGGACGCGCTCCAGCGCACCCCGGTGGTCGGCCAGCAGCTGTTCGAGACGCTGCACGGCGCCAAGAAGGGCCTCAAGGACTTCATCGCCCCGCAGGGCATGTTCGAGGACCTCGGCCTCAAGTACATCGGCCCGATCGACGGCCACGACATGGCCGCCCTGGAGTCCGCGCTGACCAAGGCGCGCGGCTTCGGCGGCCCGGTGATCGTGCACTGCCTCACCGAGAAGGGCCGCGGCTACCACGCCGCCGAGAACAACGACGAGGACCGCTTCCACGCGGTCGGCGTGATCCACCCGGAGACCGGCCTGCCGATCAAGAGCGCGGGCAAGGACTGGACGTCGGTCTTCGCCGAGGAGATGGTCGCGCTCGGCCACGAGCGCGAGGACATCGTCGGCATCACCGCCGCCATGCTCCACCCGGTGGGCCTGGCCCCGTTCGCCGAGGCCTTCCCGGACCGGATCTTCGACGTCGGCATCGCCGAGCAGCACGCCGTCACCAGCGCGGCCGGCCTGGCCACCAACGGCCTGCACCCGGTGTTCGCGGTCTACGCGACCTTCCTCAACCGGGCCTTCGACCAGGTCCTGATGGACGTCGCCCTGCACAAGCTGGGCGTCACCTTCGTCCTGGACCGGGCCGGCGTCACCGGAACCGACGGAGCCTCGCACAACGGCATGTGGGACATGTCGATCCTGCAGATCATCCCGACCCTGCGGCTGGCCGCCCCGCGCGACGCCGACCAGGTCCGCGCGCAGCTGCGCGAGGCCGTCGAGGTCAAGGACGCCCCGACCGTGGTCCGCTACTCCAAGGGCACGGTCGGCCCGGCCGTCCCCGCGGTCGGCCGGATCGGCGGCATGGACGTGCTGCGCGCCGCCGAGGAGCCCTCCGGCGCCCACCGCGCCGACGTGCTGATCGTCTCGGTCGGCGCGATGGCCCCCACCAGCCTGGAGGTCGCCGACCTGCTGGCCGCCCAGGGCGTCACCGCCACCGTGGTGGACCCGCGCTGGGTCAAGCCGGTGGACGCGGCCCTGCCGGGCCTGGCCGCCGAGCACCGGGTGGTCGTCACGATCGAGGACAACGGCCGGGTGGGCGGCGTCGGCGCCGCCGTGGCGCAGGCGCTGCGGGACGCGGACGTGGACCTGCCGGTGCGCGACTTCGGCATCCCGCAGGAGTTCCTGGACCACGCCAGCCGGGCCGAGATCCTGGCCGAGATCGGCCTGAACGCCCCGGACATCGCCCGAAAGGTGACGGCTCTGGTCGCCAAGCTGGACGCGGCGCCGGTCAAGGCCTGACCGGAGGCCGTCCGGGGGAGCGGTCACCCGTTCCGCAGACGACCGTTTGTCGTAACTCCGTAACAGTTCGTCACGGAACAAGCTGACAATCGCACTGAAAGGCGGGACCGGCGCCACCGGCGCCGATCCCGCCCGGTAGGTTGTCACCCGTGCCGACCCCCACCCGCCTCCGCCTCACCGGACTGGCCGAGCGCCTGCCCGAGCGCGTCCGTACCCGTGTTCTCACCGGGTACTGGACCAGGCTGGTGCCGGTGCTCGCGCTGGTCGCGCTGCTCACCCACATCCCCTCCTTCGCCCGGCCCGTCTGGAGCCCGGACGAGGGCTTCCTGGCCACCCAGGCCCGGATGCTGGCGGACGGCGGGGTGCTGTACGACACCGTGGTGGACCGCAAACCACCGCTGCTGCCCTGGCTCTACCAGGCCTGCTTCGCGGTCTTCGGCTCCGCCTCGCTCTGGCCGCTGCGCACCCTGGCGGTGGTGGCCCACCTGGTCACCGCGATCCTGCTGGCCTCGATCGCCCGCGGCCGCTGGGGCAACCGGGCCGGGGCCGGGGCCGGACTGCTCTACCTGCTGGTCTCCATCGGGCTCTCCCCGGAGGACACCCAGGCGGCGACCTTCGAGGTCTTCATGCTGCCCGCCATGGTGGCCGCCTTCCGGTATGCCGAACGGCGCCGCTGGCTGGCCGCGGGCATCGCGGTCGCCCTCTGCTCACTGACCAAGCAGACCGGCGGCGCGGTGCTGCTGCCGGTGCTCTGGATGCTGTTCCAGGACGCCCGCCGGCGCGGGGTGCGCTGGCCGCCCGCGCTGTTCAAGATCGGGTTCGGCTTCACCCTGCCGATAGCGCTGGTCGCGGTGATCCTCACCAAGCCCAAGGGCTTCCTCTTCTGGGTGGTCACCGGCAGTGGCGACTACGCCTCCTTCGGCGGGGCCTGGCTCCAGATGCTCGGCCGGGCCTTCGGCAACTCGGCCATCCTGGCCGCGGCCGGCCTGGGCTTCCTGCTCCCGGTCGGACGCCGGCTCTGGCTCAAGCACCGCCACCGCCCGCTGCCGGTGGCCGGCGAGGAGCACGGCTCGACCACCGACCTGTGGGTCTGGCTGCTCTCCTCGGTCGTCGCGGTCAGCGTGGGCTTCCACTTCTTCGGCCACTACTACCTCCAGCTGATCCCGCCGCTGGTGCTGCTGGGCACCGGGGCGGTCGCCACCTCGGCGATCCGCTGGAAGCCCGTCCTGCTGTACACCACGGCCGCCGCCACGGTGTTCTGGAGCCTGGCGCTGGCCTGGCCGGGGGAGCGGCTCAACCGCACCACCGAGGTCGCCACCGCCGTCGCCGCCCAGACCACCCCCAAGGACACCGTGCTGGTCTGGGGCATGCACCCCGAGCTGTACTGGCTGGCCGACCGCAAGCCCGCCACCCGCTACCTGACCGCCGGCTTCCTCACCAACTACAGCGGCGGCAAGGACGGCAACCAGAACGTCGGCGAGCAGTTCAGCGTCTCCAACGCCTGGCAGACCTTCGACAAGGAGCTGGCCAACGGCCTGCCCGAGGTCGTGGTCGACGACTCCGGCATCGCCCCGTACCAGCCGGTCATGGTCCCCCGGATCGAGAACCTGCTGGACACCCACTACGAGATGGTCGGCGTCTTCGCCGACACCGTGGTGTACCGCCTCAAGCACTGAGGCGGCCCGTACCCGGTTTCCTCGCGGCAACGCCGTACACGCCGGGTTCCCGGCGGCAGCGCCGTACACAGGACCTCGGGCGGAAACGCCGTACACGCCGCGTCCGAGCGGCAGCCCCGTACACACGGAGGAGCCCCGGTGACCGCCTGGTCACCGGGGCTCCCCCGTGTTCGGGTGCTGCGTTACGCGGGCACCGAGGCCACGCCGGGGGCGAGGAACGCCTTGCCGTTCACCCGCTCCGAGACGCCCTCACGGTCCAGGTACGGGGTGATCCCGCCCAGGTGGAAGGGCCAGCCGGCACCGGTGATCATGCAGAGGTCGATGTCCTGCGCCTCGGCGACGACACCCTCCTCCAGCATCAGGCCGATCTCCTGCGCCACGGCCTCCAGGGCACGGGCGCGGACCTGCTCCCCGGTGAGCACCGAGTCGCCGAAGGTCAGCAGCTCCAGCACCTCGGGGTCGAGGACCTGCTGGCCGTCCGTCCAGGTGTAGAAGCCGCGCTTGCCGGCCTTGACCACCTTGGCGAGGTTCTCGGAGACGGTGAACCGCTCCGGGAAGGCGCCGTGCAGGGTCTCCGAGACGTGCAGGGCGATGGCCGGGCCGACCAGCTCCAGCAGCACGATCGGGGACATCGGCAGGCCGAGCGGCTCGACGGCCTTCTCGACGTCGGCGATCGGGGTGCCCTCGTCGATGATGCCCTGGATCTCGCCCATGAAGCGGGTCAGGATCCGGTTCACCACGAACGCGGGGCGGTCCTTGCAGAGCACCGAGGTCTTCTTCAGCTTCTTGGACACCGCGAAGGCGGTGGCCAGCGAGGCGTCGTCCGTCGAGTCGCCGCGGACGATCTCCAGCAGCGGCAGGATCGCGACCGGGTTGAAGAAGTGGAAGCCGACGACCCGCTCGGGGTGCTTCAGCTTCGAGGCCATCTCGGTGACCGACAGCGAGGAGGTGTTGGTCGCCAGCACGCAGGTCGGCGAGACCACGTTCTCCAGGTCCGCGAAGACGGCCTGCTTGACGCCCATCTCCTCGAACACGGCCTCGATGACGAAGTCCGCGTCGCCGAAGGCGGCGGCCTTGTCCAGCGAGCCGGAGACCAGGCCCTTGAGCCGGTTGGCCTTGTCCTGGCCGATCCGGCCCTTGCCGAGCAGCTTGTCGATCTCGGCGTGGACGTAGCCGACGCCCTTGTCCACGCGCTCCTGGTCGATGTCGGTGAGGACCACCGGCACCTCCAGACGGCGGGCGAACAGCAGCGCCAGCTGCGAGGCCATCAGACCGGCGCCGACGACGCCGACCTTGGTGACCGGGCGGGCCAGCGACTTGTCCGGCGCGCCGACCGGGCGCTTGGCCCGGCGCTGCACCAGGTTGAAGGCGTAGATGCCGCTGCGCAGCTCGCCGCTCATGATGAGGTCGGCCAGGGCCGCGTCCTCGGCGTCGAAGCCGGCCTGGAGGCTGGCCTTGTCCGCGAGGTCGAAGTCCTTGGCGGCGGCGATGATGTCCAGCGCCTTGTAGGCGGCCGGAGCGGCACCGTGCACCTTGGCGTCGGCGACCATGCGGCCCCAGAGGACGGCGTCGTCCCAGGCCTTGCCGCGGTCGATCGCCTCGCGCTCGACGACGACGTCGCCCTTGACGACCTTGGCGGCCCAGAGCAGCGACTGCTCCAGGAAGTCGGCCGGCTCGAAGATCGCGTCGGCGATCCCCAGCTCGAACACGTCCTTGCCCTTGAGCTGCTTGTTCTGGTTCATCGAGTTCTCGACGATGACCTTGACGGCCTTACCGGCACCCACCAGGTTCGGCAGGATGGTGCAGCCGCCCCAGCCGGGGACGAGGCCGAGGAAGACCTCGGGCAGCGAGAAGGCCGGGACGCCCGCCGACACCGTGCGGTAGTCGCAGTGCAGGCCGACCTCGACGCCGCCGCCCATCGCCGCGCCGTTGTAGAAGGCGAAGGTGGGGACGGGCAGCGTGGCGATCCGCTGGAAGACGTCGTGGCCGCCCTTGCCGATGGCCAGCGCGTCCGCGTGCTCCTTGAGCAGCTCGACGCCCTTGAGGTCGGCGCCGACCGCGAAGATGAACGGCTTGCCGGTGATCGCGGCACCGACGATCGTGCCCTCGGCAGCCTCGGCCGCGACCTGGTCCAGCGCCTCGTTCAGCTTGAGCAGCGAGCCCGGGCCGAAGGTGGTCGGCTTGGTGTGGTCGAAGCCGTTGTCCAGGGTGATCAGGGCCAGCCGGCCGGCCTGCAGCGGCAGGTCGAGGTGGCGGACGTGCGCGGTCGTGACGACCTCGCCCGGGAAGAGCTCGGCGCCGCGGGTCAGCAGCTCGGTGGTGTTCGTCATGGTCACTTACCACCCTCGAGCTCGGTGTTCTGGGTCGCTCCGCTCCAGTGCGGGTTCTCCCAGATGATGGTGCCGCCCATGCCGAAGCCGATGCACATCGTGGTGAGGCCGTAGCGGACGTCCGGGCGCTGCTCGAAGCGGCGGGCCAGCTGATTCATCAGGCGCACGCCGGAGGAGGCCAGCGGGTGGCCGAAGGCGATCGCGCCGCCGTACGGGTTGACCCGCTCGTCGTCGTCCGCGATGCCGTAGTGGTCCAGGAAGGACAGGACCTGGACGGCGAAGGCCTCGTTGATCTCGAAGGCCTGGATGTCGTCGATGGTCAGACCGGCCTTGGCCAGCGCCTTCTCGGTGGCCGGCACCGGGCCGATGCCCATGACCTCGGGCTCGACGCCCGCGAAGGCGAAGGAGACCAGGCGCATCTTGACCGGGAGGCCGAGCTCCTCGGCGACGTCCTCGGCGGCCAGCAGCGAGGCGGTGGCGCCGTCGTTCAGACCGGCCGAGTTGCCCGCGGTGATGTTGCCGTGCGGGCGGAACGGGGTCTTCAGGCCGGCCAGCGACTCCATCGTGGTGCCCGGGCGCAGCGGCTCGTCCACGGTGGCCAGGCCCCAGCCGGTCTCGCCGACCTCGGGGTTGGTGTTGCGGATCGAGATCGGCACCAGGTCGGGCTGGATGTCGCCGTTGGCGTACGCCTTGGCGGCCTTCTCCTGGGAGCGCACGGCGTAGGCGTCGCAGCGCTCCTTGGTCAGGTGCGGGAACCGGTCGTGCAGGTTCTCCGCGGTCATGCCCATGAACAGGGCGGACTCGTCGACCAGCTTCTCGGAGACGAAGCGCGGGTTCGGGTCGACGCCCTCGCCCATCGGGTGGCGGCCCATGTGCTCGACACCGCCGGCCACGACCACGTCGTACGCGCCGAAGGCGATGCCGCCGGCGGTGGTGGTCACGGCGGTCAGCGCGCCGGCGCACATGCGGTCGATCGCGTAGCCGGGGACGGACTTCGGCAGGCCGGACAGCAGGGCGGCGGTGCGCCCGATGGTCAGGCCCTGGTCGCCGATCTGCGTGGTGGCCGCGACGGCGACCTCGTCGATGCGCTCGACGGGCAGGTTCGGGTTACGGCGCACGAGCTCCCGGATGCACTTGACGACGAGGTCGTCGGCGCGCGTCTCGTGGTAGATGCCCTTCGGGCCTGCCTTGCCGAACGGGGTGCGGACGCCATCGACGAAGACGACGTCCCTCGCGGTACGAGGCACGGGGGCTCTCCTCCCAGGGACCAACATGACGATTGGGCGGGCTGCCGCCGTCGAAGACCCGAGCGGCGCCGCATCACCGCCATGCTACCCGCCGGTAACCAACCTGCCCAGGCCCCTCGGAGGGATCCGACCATGTGTCCCCCGACACGTTCCCCGGCCCGTCCGACCAGGAGCGTCGTTCCCGGGTGCGACGGGCGGTGCGACGAACGGGTACGACGGACGGGTACGACGAAGGGGATGTCACCCGTACGGATGACATCCCCTTCCACGTGTTGCCGTGATCGGTCCTGGAGCGTGATCAGTCCTGGGCCGCGGCCGCGGCGAACGCGGCGGCCACCGCCGGCGCCACCAGGTCCACCTGCCACTGCCGGGCGCCGAACCCGCGCAGCGCGGCGGCCACGGCCTCGGGGCCCGGCTCGGTCGGCGGGTGCCAGCAGACCCGGCGGACGGTGTCCGGGGTCATCAGGTTCTCGGCCGGCACGTGGTACCGCTCGGCCAGCTCGCTGATCGCGGCGCGCGCACCGGACAGCCGGGCGGCGGCCACCGGGTCCTTCTCGGCCCAGGCCCGCGGCGGCGGCGGTCCGTCGTGCGGCGCGGTGGCCGGCGGCAGCATGTTCTCCGGGATCTCCCGGGCGCGCTGCACGGCCGCCAGCCACTGCTCCAGCTGGCGCCGGTGCACCCGCGGGCCGAAGCCCTGGACGGCCTGCAGGGAGGCGATGTTCAGCGGCATGGCCAGCGCGGCGTTGACGATCGCCGCGTCGGCGAGCACCCGGCCGGGGGAGACGTCGCGGTCCTGCGCCATCCGGTCGCGGACCAGCCACAGCTCGCGCACCACGGCCAGCTGACGGCGGCGGCGGATCTTGTGCAGCTGCGAGGTGCGGCGCCACGGGTCGTTGCGCGGGCCCGGGCGGGGCGCGGCGGCGATCGAGGCGAACTCCTCCATCGCCCAGCCGAGCTTGCCCTGGGCGTCCAGCTCCTGTTCGAGTGCGTCGCGCAGCTCGACCAGCACCTCGACGTCCAGAGCGGCGTAGCGCAGCCACGGCTCGGGCAGCGGGCGGGTGGACCAGTCGACCGCGGAGTGCTCCTTGGACAGGCTCAGTCCGAGCACGTTCTCGGTCATCGGCCCGAGGCCGACCCGGGCGAAGCCGGCGATCCGCCCGGCCAGCTCGGTGTCGAACAGGCGCTGGGGTCTCATGCCGACGTCGGACAGGCAGGGCAGGTCCTGGCTGGCCGCGTGGACGACCCACTCGGCGTCCTCGACGGCCTTGCCGAGCGCGCTGAGGTCCGGGCAGGCGATCGGGTCGATCAGGGCGGAGCCGGAACCCGCGCGGCGCAGCTGGATGAGGTAGGCGCGCTGCCCGTAGCGGTAGCCGGAGGCCCGTTCGGCATCGACGGCCACCGGTCCGGTGCCCGCGGCGAAGGCGGCGACGACGGCGCCCAGCGCCTGTTCGTCCGCCACGACGGGCGGGATCCCCTCCCTCGGCTCAAGGAGCGGGACCGGGGCTGCTTCTTCTGGGATGGCTGCTACGGCGTCGGTCACCCCCCAAGGGTACGACGGTCCTCGCGGCCGGGAGTGTTGTCGGACTGGTCAGACTGTTGATCGCCCGGGGGCGGCCCGCCCCGCTCCGCGGCGCGGTTCGCCCGCCGCGGGCCCTCCGGGGGTGACGGGAGTTCGGCGGCGGGAGGTTGACGACGGGAGTTCGACGGCAGGCCCCGGAACAGCGCCGCGGCGGCCGAGGAGGAAACGTTCCTCC
>NZ_JBHUAL010000255.1:0-12512 GCF_042789775.1 Kitasatospora sp. NPDC056800
CCCGATCGGGGTCGGCGGACGCGGGTCTCAGCGGCAGAGGGCGGCAGCGACGACGCGCTGCTTGACGCCCGGGGCCGGGGTGGTGGTGACCGTTGTCCCGTCCAGGGCGGCACGCGAAGCCGGGGGCGGTCGTCGGTGCGGAGGAGGAGCGGCGGCCGCGGCCGTGCTCCTGACGGTGGACCACCTGCCCTCAGTCGCTCCCGGCCGGGATCAGCAGCCGATGTAGCGCATGCTGAGGCCGGTGATGTGGGTGCCCGAGGGCGCGTAGAGGGTGATGGCGCGGGACTTGCCCTTGCCGCCGGCCCAGTCGCTGTCGACGTGGCCGCCGTTGGAGAGGCTGCCGCGCACGTACGGACAGCGGCCGTCCGCCTTGGTGTCGTGCACCGTGCCGACGACCTTGGAGTTGTAGTTGCACCACTTGCCGTTGGCGTAGCCCTCGCCGGAGCTGATGCTCCAGTTCTGGGTGCACGAGTCGGCGGGCGGCGCGGCGTGGGCGCCGACGGCCGGGAGCAGCACGGCGGCGAGGGTCAGAGCGGCGACGGCGGCTCCGTGGACGGCGAGACGGCGCTTGGACATGGCGGTACCTCCACACGGGGTTCACGGTGGGCATCCGGAGGCCGGGGTGGCGGGGCACCAGGACATCGGCGGCGGCGCACGGAGCGCGGCACGACCGGCACCCGCCCTCGGCGTTCCACCGAGCGTGACGTATTCGAACGACCGTCGTCAACGACGGAGTCGGCCACGAGCGGCGGCGGTCCACCCCTGCGGCACCGGGGTGGCACGGGCGCCCCAAGGGGTACGTCCCGCACCATGGGGGTGAGGGAGGACGGTCGTCCACGTGCGCGAACCTCGACCCGAGGTTCGCCAGTTGGGCGCCGGACAGCCACCGGGGCCGACGGTGAGCAGGTCTCCGGGCGGGCCGTTCCGCTGACGCCTCCCAGCCGGGCGGGCCGGTCACAGGGGCCCGGTATCGATCCTGACGAGGGTCTGCCGCACGGTGCCGTCCGGCTCGTACACGGTGCGGTACAGGTACGGGACGCCCGAGCTGTCGGACACGGCGATGCCGTCCTCGACGACCGCCCGCTGCTCGGCGATGGCCCGGAGCCGGCCGTCCGAGTCCGGCGGCAGCTCCGGCTGCGGGGGACGGCGGTGTCGCCCGGCCATGGCGGCCCTCACTTTCGCTCTGTGCGGGCCACCCTCCAGGGGCCCTCCGGCGGCAGCGTAGACCCCTGCGGTCACCACCAGTCCTCTAGCTCTTCTGGGCGCGGTGGGCGGCGACGCGGACGCGGGTGGCGCAGCGGGGGGTGCAGTAGCGCTGTGGGGTGCGGCGGCCGGTGTCGATGAAGAAGCGTCCGCAGCCCGGGGCGGCGCAGCGGCCCCAGGCGCAGGTGCCGCGTTCGCTGAGCCACAGGCCGAGGGCGAGGGCGGCGGTGGAGAGCAGCCAGTGGGTGAGGCCGGCGTCGGCGGGGGCGCGGGTGTGCAGGGACCAGGGCCGGCCGGGGAGGCGGACCAGGCGGGGGCGGGGCGGGTGGCGGTCGAGCAGGGTGTTGATCAGGTCGGCGGCGTGGTCCGGGTCGTCGGTTTCGAGGACGGCGGTCACCTTGGCGGTGGCCTGGCGCAGTTCGTGGGCGTCGGCGTCGGTGAGCCGGAGGGGCGGGCCGCCGTGGCGCTCCAGGAGGGCCTGGAGTTCGGCGGCGCCCGTGCCGGGGTCTTCGCGGACGGTGTTCGCGAGGTCCGTGAGGAAGTGGAGGCCGCGGGGGTTGCCGTCGTCGCCGTCCTGGAGCCGGGGCTGGGGTTGGGGTTGAGGCTGGGACTGGGACTGCGCCATGGGGGTCGCCTCGCGGGGTCTGGGAGGGTGCCGTCCGGACCATGGTAACGTCAAAATAACCCAGTAGGCGTTACTGAGGAGTGGTGGCATGCGATACCCCGGGACCACACCCGTGCTCATCGTCGGCGGCGGCCCGGTCGGCCTGACCCTGTCCGTCCTGCTGTCCGGCCACGGCGTGCCGCACCTGCTCGTCGAGGCGCACCCGGACACCTCGCGCCACCCCAAGGCCCGTGGGGTGTCGGCGCGTTCGATGGAGGTCTTCCGGCGGTGCGGGCTGGAGGAGGAGGTCCGGCGGGCCGGCCTCCCGGCCTCGCAGGTGTTCTTCTACCGGGGCCGCAGCCTGGTCGACCCGGACTTCGTCCGCACCGGCGTGGCGGCCGGCACGACGGAGGACGCCGAGCGCACCCCTACCCCCGGGCTGATCTGCTCGCAGGACGCCCTGGAGGCCGTCCTGCTCCGACGGGCCCGCCAACTCGCCCCGGACGGCGTCCGGTTCGCCACCCGCCTGCTCTCCCTCACCCCGCGGGACGGACACGTCCAGGCCCTGCTGGAGGACCGCACCACCGGCGAGCGCCACACCGTGCGCGCCGACTGGCTGGTCGGCTGCGACGGCGCGTCGAGCACCGTCCGCACGGCGGCCGGCATCGAGATGGCGGGGCCGACCGGCCTCGGCCACTTCCTCAGCATCCGCTTCGAGGCACCGCTCGGCGAGGTGGTGGCCGACCGCGCCAGCGCCTCGTACTTCCTCACCGAACCGGGCCGCGGCGGCTTCCTCGCCGTCGACAACGACCGCCAGTGGATCTACCAGCACCCGTACGACCCCGAACTCCCGGGCATCGACGCCCTGTTGAGCGACTGCGGGGCACTCGCCCGGCTGGTCCGGGAGGCCGCCGGACTGCCCGGTCTGGCCGTCACCGTCCAGGACACGATGACCTGGCGGATGGACGCCCGCCTCGCCGGGGCCTACCGCCGCGCCCGGGTGCTGCTCGCGGGCGACGCCGCCCACGTGGTGCCGCCGACCGGCGGGCACGGCATGAACACCGGCATCGGCGACGCGGACAACCTCGCCTGGAAACTCGCGGCGGTCACCGCCGGGACGGCCGGCGAGGCCCTGCTGGACACCTACGAGGCCGAGCGGCGCCCGGTGGCCCGGCAGGTCATCGACATCTCGCTCGCCAACTCCCGTGCCCGCGCCGGGTACCGGATCGACGACGAGCTGCTGCTCACCGCCGCCTACCGCTCGACGGCGGTCCTCGCGGACCCGACAGCCCCGGAGCGGCCACCCCTGGACCCGGACCGCGAACACCCCGACGGCACGCCCGGCACCCGCCTCCCCCACCTCCACCTCCCCGGCCCGCCCGGGGCCGCAGCCACATCCACCCTCGACCTGGTCGGGCCGGGCTTCACCCTGTTCACCACGGCCACGGAGGACGCCGACTGGCAGCACCAGGCGGACACCGCGACAGCGGCGGGACTGCCGGTCACCGTACACACCCTGGCGCCCCCCGACTGGGCCCGCGCCACCGGCCTTCCCGCCACCACCGGCGCCGCCGCCCTCGTCCGCCCGGACGGCCACATCGCCTGGCGGGCGCGGCAACTGCCTTCCAATGACGGCGAGTTGCTCACCATCCTGCGGCGCTTGCTGTCCGCAACGCTCAGCGCCGGGCGTGCCGGATCTTCAGACGGCCGAAGCCGGTGGTCCCGGTGATCCGTATCGTCGGGTTGCCCACGGATGAGCGGCGGGGAGGCGTGTAGCGCACGTCCTTCCAGCCTCCCTGGAGGCCGTCGATGTCGACGACGGCGTCGCGCGGGACGGTGATCTTCGCACTGCCGGTACCGAGCCCCAACTCGATGTCGATCACCGGATGTTCGATGACCGCCTCCGACAGGTCCAAGTGCACCCGCCCGAAGGCCGACGCCACCTGAAAGCTGCGCGGAACCCGCCAGGGGCCGCGGCGCACCAGGCGCCCGCTGACGGCGGCGATGGTCGGGACCGCTCCCTGGTCCGGCTCGGGGAGCGAGGCCAGGGGCGGCGCGAGGTCGGAACGCGTCTTCGCGGTGAGCACCTGGTGGAGACGGTCGTCCATCTCCTCGCGTGAGATGTGCCCTTCGGCGAACGCCTCTTGCAGGCGCTCCACGGCATGGTCGCGTTCAACGTCGTTGATCGGCAGGTTGTCCGGCAGAGCGGTCACTGTCCTACTCTAGTCCCGCTCCGGGGGCGGGCCGCGGCGTAGGACCGGCTCAGCCCGCAGGGCGACGCCCAACTGGCCCGACCAGTCCCAGGGAGGACACGGCGCGGCACCTTCGGTGGATGCCCGGGCGGGAACCCCTCCGGCACGCTCGGTACGGGGGCGGCGATGCGCGCCTGCCCCGGAAGGGACGCAGCCCATGCCCGACGTGACGACACCTCCGCGCGCCCTGAGGCGCGGCCTCCGCTCGGCGGCCGCGCTCCTGGCCGCCGCCACCCTGCTCGGCGCCGGTGCCGCCCCGAGCTTCGCCGCACCCCCCGGCCGCCTGCCGGTCGATGCCCAACCGGCGGGCGAGCAGGGAACGTTGGCGACTGGAAGCGCCGAGGCCACCGCACTGCGCACCACGCTCCAGGGCATCGTCGACACCGGTTCCTCGGCAGCCGTCGGCGAGGTCCGGCAGGACGGGCGGACCGTCTGGCGCGGGCGGGCCGGCGTGGCCGACCTGGCCACCGGCACGCCGGTACCCGAGCACGCCCGGTTCAGGATCGGCAGCGTCACCAAGACCTTCGTCGCCACCGTCCTGCTCCAGCTCTCCGCCGAGCGGCGCATCGGCCTGGACGACCCGATCGACCGCCACCTGCCCGGCGCGGTCCCGAACGGCTCGGCCATCACCGTCCGCCAACTCCTCGACCACACCAGCGGGTTGTACAACTACACCGATGCGCCCGGCCTGGATCCCCAGAACGAGTCCCAGTACCTCGACTGGCTGGCGGGACCACGCTGGCAGACCTACCAGCCGGCCGACCTGCTCGCACTGGCCAACCGCAACGCTCCGTACTTCCCCCCGGGACAAGGCTGGCACTACTCCAACACCAACTACCTGCTCGCGGGCCTGCTCATCGAGAAGGCCACCGGCCACCCCTGGCAACAGGAGGTCGACCGGAGGATCATCCAGCCGTTGGGACTGCGCGACACCGGCATGCCCGGCCGCTCCGTCCGGCTGCCCGGCCCCCACGCGCACGGCTATGTGAAGCTCTCGACCGGGCCGGTGGACGTCACCGAACTCAACCCGTCCGTCATGGGCGCCGCCGGTCAGGGCATCTCCGGCACCGCCGACCTCAACCGCTTCATCGCCGCCCTGCTGGACGGCCGGCTGCTGCGGCCCGCCGAACTCGCCGAGATGACCAGGACGACGGACGCCGGCCCAGGACGCGGATACGGGCTGGGGCTGGCCCGGTTCGACACTCCCTGCGGCGTGTTCTGGGGTCACAGCGGAGACCTCCCCGGCTACTCGACGATGGTCGCCGGCACCGCCGACGGCCGACGCCAACTGGTGCTCTCCCACAACCCGTACGACCGCTCCGACCCGCGCGCCGCCAAGTCCGCGGTGACGGCCTTCCTCACCACGGCCGCGTGCGGAGCCGCCTCCGGGCACTGAACCACTCCCGGGACGCAGAACCGGCGCAGCGCCCGATGCCAGGGCCGGTGATCAGAGCCGGGCGTCCGGCGGCGTGGGGTGGTCGTCCGCCTGGCCGTGGAGGGCCTGTCGGGCCTCCTCGGCCGACGGGGTGTCGCCGCCGAGCCGGGCGATGTCGGCCAGTGCGGCGCGGTGGGCCGTCTCGTGGGCCCGGGCCGGGTCGGTGGCGGTGTCCGGGATGACGCCGGTGCCCTCCCAGTTGCCGCCGGACACCGGGTTGATCGAGCGGGCGGTCGGGATGGTGGCCTCCAGGTGGGGGTGGAGCGTGAAGCCCCGGCGGGGGTTGGCGCCGCCGCCGGAGGCCTCGCCGACCACCACGGCGCGGCCGCGCTGCTGGAGGTCGTACGCGAGCGCCTCGCCGCCCGAGAAGGTGGCCCCGCTGATCAGCACGTAGAGCGGCTTGCTGCCGCCGAAGCGCGGGCCGGGTGCCTGCGCGGGGCTCCAGAACTGCCGTTCGGCGTCCTCCTCGCGGTCGTAGATCGTGCTGAGGTGGGTCGGGCCGTCGAAGAGGTGGCCGCAGATGTGGGCGACCGTGTACGGGTCGCCGCCGACGCACTCGCGCAGGTCCAGGACCAGGGCCTCGGCCCGCGCGACCAGGCCGAGCGCGGCGTTCAGCGAGTCGCCGGTCATGTCGAGCGGGAAGAGGATCGGCGCGAGCTTCAGCAGGGCGACGCCGCCCTCCAGCCGCTCGATCCGGGGCACGCCGCCGAGCGAGAGGTCGGCGGCCCGCGCCAGTTCGGCGAGGACGGCGCCGTCCTCCTGCTCCGTCGGGATCGCGTGCGGGTGGAACTTCAGCCGCAGGTGGCCGTCGCCGTTGACGGACTGGAGGTCCTCGGTGACCAGCCGGCCGAGTGTCTCGGGGTCGCCGGACTGGTGGTAGCGGCCCTTGGACAACGCGTCGTCGAGGCCCCGGGCGATCCGCTCGCCGATCTCGGGGAAGACGTAGAGCCCGGCCGTGAGCCGGCTCACCTCGGTGACGATCCCGGTGATCTCGGCCGACTGGAGCTGCGCCATCTGCTGTCCCCCGCTGGTGATGCTCGGTCAGGTCGCGACGAGTAGAGCACGCGGCTTGCGAAAGCGTCAAGAAAATTGGACGCTTTACGCATGGACGACCAGCAGCGGGAAGACCGGCCCCAGGAGCACGAGCCCCACGACCCCCAGCCGGAGGGTCACCAGCCCGAGGACCACCAGCCCGAGGACCACGAGCTGACCATCGAGAGCCCGCAGCAGTACAAGGCGCTCTCCCACCCGCTGCGCCAACGGCTGCTACTGGCACTCGGCGGGCAGCCCGCCACGGTCGGCCGACTGGCGGCGCTGCTGGACAGCCGCAAGGGCACGGTGGCGCACCACCTCAAGGTGCTGCAGGAGGCCGGCGTCGTCCGCATCGTGGAGACCCGGAAGGTGCGCGGCGGCAGCGAACACCTCTACCAGCGCACCACCCGGCGGATCGCCGTCACGGAGCGTGGTGCCGGACGCGGCACCGGACGCGACGCCGGGCCGACCACCGCCCTGCTCAAGGCGGTGGCCGAGGAGTGCGCCGACGCCCCGCAGGAGCCGGTGCTGGTCCTGCGGCACCTGCGGCTGACCGCCGACCAGGCCGCGCGCCTCGGCACCACCCTCCAGGCCCTGGTCGCCGAGGCCGCCGAGGCCCCGCCCGGCGAGCCGGTGCACGGCGTCCTGGTGGCGCTCTACGAACAGGCCGCCGGACGCGACGGCTGACCGCCGCGCCCCTACCGGCCCCGCTCCCCCGCCCTTCTACTCCGTCGCCGTCCGTACCGCCAGGGCCGCCTCCCGGACGTCCGGCTGCGGGTGGCGGCGCAGGGTGCGGAGCAGTGCTCGCCACTGCGAGCGCCAGCCGGTGCGCGGACCCAGGGCGTGGGCGAGACCGACCGCGAACAGGCCTTGGGTGTGGCCGCCGTGGGCTGCGAGCCGTTCGGTCACGGTGTGCAGGACCGCCGGGTCGCCCGGGCGGCGAGGCGTGTTGAGCCGGCTCCGCAGGGCCTCGGCCGTGCGGGCGGCCAGCACCGGGCGGTCGCCGTGAACGGCGGCCAACCGGTCAAGCTCGGCGAGGAGATGGTCCTGGGTGGTGTCGAACTCCAGGGTGGCGGTCAGGAGTTGGACGGCCTTGGGTATGAAGTCAGGTCTGGTGGAGAGGAGTTCGGCTGCCTCGGCGACCGTCTTCAGGCCCTCCGCCGACGGGCGGTCGGCCACGCCGGCGGCGAGCCGGGCGACCAGGTGGTCGATCCGCTGCCGGGCCGGCCGGTCCCGGTCGGCGGCCGCGTCCAGTCCGCCGCTGCCACCATTCCCGTCCGTGTCCCCGCGCTCCGGGGCTCCCGCGGCCGACGCCTCGCTCGCCAGCAGCTGCGCCAGCGCCTCGGTCAGCCGGCGGCCCGTGCCGCCGACGGCGAGCGCGGCCAGGCCGGCTGCCGCGGCCCGCCAGGAGGAGCGGTTGGCGAGGTCAACGGTGCCCGCCAGCAGCAGCTCCTCCGCTTCGGGGTACCAGGGCGACCAGGCGGCCAGCAGGTCGAGCGCGACCTGGGCGGTGTGCGGGTCGTCGCCGCTCGCCACCCCGGCCACCAGCGCGGCGTAGCGGGGGCGGTCGGTGGTCGGCAGGTCCAGCGGCCGGGTGCGCAGCACGGCGGACCGGGCCACGGGGGCGCCTGTCGCGGCGTCTTCGAGCAGCCGCCAGGCCGCGGGTGCGGGGAGCAGGTCGACGGTGGCGGCCACGACCGCAGCCCGGACGTCGCGGTGCTGGCCGGGCAGGTCGTGGGCCTCGGCGAGGAGTGCGCCTGCGGTGTCCACCGGCAGCAGTCGGGCGGCCAGCCGCACCAGTTCCTTCAGGCTGGTGACCTTCGCCCCACCGCCGCCGGCCACCCCGCAACCGGCAACCCCGCCACCGGCTTCCACGGCCCCGTCCGCCGCCGGCAGCAGCACCGCCCGCAGCATGCCCGCCAGTCGCGACGGCGCGACGAACCCGGCGGCCCGCCCTGCCGCGTACAGCGCGACCCGCGCCCGGTCGTTCCCGGCCTGGGCGAGCAGCAGGGGCAGCGCCTCGGCGGGCCGGTCGGTCCAGATCAGGGCTCCGAGCGCGGCCTCGGCGAGCACGGTGTCCGGGGAGTCGACGTACGGCCGGACGGTGGCGAAGCCGCGTTCGGGGACCGCCACCACGGTGCGCAGGTGTCCGGCCCGTACCTGCCGGGGCAGCGAGGCGTCGGCCGCGGCTGCCGCCAACAGGCGTGCGGCGGCGGCCTGTTGTCCGGGTGTCCAGCCCTCGATGCCGTCGACCGGCGGCAGCCAGTGCGTCCCCGCTGCCAGGAAGCGCCCGTACGGCAGGGTGTCGGCGAGGACGGTGTCCAGCAGGTCGGTGCGCCCGCGGGCCAGCACCCGGAGCACCGGCGGCAGGACGGCGGCCGACGGTTCCAGTTCCAGCACCCGTGCCACCCGTTCGCCGCGGGTGACCGGGTCCGCGAGCCAGTGCCGGACGGCCTGGATGAAGGTCGCGTTGTCGCCGAACTGGATGGCCTCCCAGAGGAGTTCCTGCAGTTCGGGCAGGTGGTGGGCACGCCGGCCCAGGGCTCCGGCCAGGGCGAAGGTCAGCGTGTGGTCGACCCGGTCCGCACCGGCCGCCAGCCACGGGCGCAGCGCCTCGAAGACCTGTGCCTCCTGTCCGCGCCGGAGCACGGTGTCCAGCCGGCCCAGCGGAACGCTGCCGAGCATCCCGGAGAGCTGCCGCAGGGCGGCCAGGGCCCAGCCCAGCAGCGGCTGTTCACCGCTCACCGCGTGCTCCCGCAGGACGGCGAGGGCGAGTTGCGAGAGCGCTCCGCGGGTCTGCCAGGAGGTGTCCCGGGCCTCGACGGCGTCGGTGACGATCCGGCCGAGGGCGGCGGCCGCCGCCTCCCCCCGGAAGAGCGCGGGCGGGACCTCGGCCAGCGCGACCAGGGCCGGGGAGCGGACCGGATCCTGCTCGTTGCGCAGCCGCAGCAGGTCGTCGAGGAGTTCGCCGACGGCGGCCGGCTCGCCCGACCGGGCCGCGTTGCGGACCAGCAGCGGGTAGGCCAGCGCCCGGTCCTCCGCGGCCGGCCGCCGGGTGGCGGCGAGCAGCCGCGGCCGGGCCTCGGCCACCGGCAGGTGGGCGACGTGGGCCAGCACGACCGACCACGCGGCGCCGCGCTCGGCGGCCTGCGCGGCCATCCGCCGGGCCTCGGCCTGCGCCCGTCGGCGGGGCAGCGCGTCGAGCACGGCCCCGGACAGCTCGCTGCGGCTGAGGTCCCGGTCCGCGGTGACGAGGTCGTAGAACGCCTCGCGCCGGGACGGCGGCAGGGCGCGCAGCAGCCGGGCGAGCCAGATCGGGGCGGTGCTCCAGGCCCGGCCGAGGTCCGGCAGCTCGGGCGGGTCGAGCCGGGCGACCCGGGTCAGCGCGCTGCGGGAGATCGACGCGGTGGCCGCGCGTTCGGGCAGCGTGATCAACCGGATGGTCCGGCCGGGCGCGGCGGTCAGCAACCGGCCCAGGCACCCCTGCACCGGCTGCGGCAACCACGTGGGGCAGTGGCGTTCCAGCAGGTCCAGCACCCGCTCCGGTCGGTGTCCGGCGGCGGCCGCCAGGACGTCCGCGTTGCGCTGCCACCAGGCGGGGCGGGCCGGCTCGGGCAGTTCGGCGAGCTGGCGGGCCACCTCGTCCAGCAGCAGGTCGGGGTGGCGGCGGGCCAGGATGCTCCAGCGCGTCACGGCGAGGAACAGCCCGGGCAGGTACCGGGCGACGGTGTCGGGCCCGCAGCCCGGCAGCAGCCGGGCCGCCGCCGCGTCCCCCCACGCCTGCCGCACGGGGAGCAGCAGCCGCTCCGCCAGCGCGGTGCGCCCGCGGGCGACGATCAAGGTGGTGAGCCGGTGGCGCAGGACGGCGGGCGCGTCGGCCATCGCCGCGGCCAGCAGCTCGTCCGCGACCGGCAGGTGGAGTGCGGCCTTCAGGGCCTGGCGGCTGACCGCCGGGTCGGGATCGGTGAGCCGCGCGGCGACGAAGGCGCCGTCCCCGGCGATCGTGGCGGCGACTCCGGCCAGCCCTCGGCCGTAGGCGCCGCGCTTGTCGAGTTCCGCCAGCAGCGGGCCGAACCGCTCCGGTCCGTCGCCCTCGTTCGGTCCCTCCGCTGCCCGTTCCTTCGTCCAGGCGGCGAGGCGCCGCATCCGGGCGGGGTGGGCGAGCGGGGCGAGCTCGGCGAGGAGGTGGTCGACGGCTTCGGCCGGGCTGTGCGGTGCACTGGACATGCGGGCCATTCAACAGGCCGGCCGCCCCCGCGGTCGCAGGGTTTTCCGGGTGGACCGGCCGAGGGTCCGGGAGGCGGCCCGGGAGACGGGTGCGCCGACGGCCGCCGGCGAGCACCCGCGCCAACCGCTTTGCCCTCAGAACAAAGTAGGATGATTCGACTCCCGCTACGCGCGAAGAGTTCCACAAATATCTTATTTGACCGATTTACCTCCCGCTTCACACGCACGGAGCCACCCTCATGGACAATCCGTCCACCGACGCCAACGACGGCGCGATCGAGACCCGCGGCATTGAGCCTGTCCCCGACCACGAGCGCCGGGGCAGAGTCCGCGAGCTCTTCCCGACCTGGGTCGCGGCGAACATCAGCGTCCTGCTCCTCACCATGGGTGCGGCCCTGGTGGTGTTCAACCACTTGAACTTCTGGCAGGTCCTGGTCGTCGCCGCGTGCGCCGCCCTCATCTCGTTCGGCATGGTCGGCGTGCTGTCGGTCTCCGGGAAGTGGGGCGGAGCCCCGGGCGCGACCCTCTCCCGGGCCACCTTCGGGGTGCGCGGCAACCTCTTCCCCGGCGCGATCCTCTGGATCGCCCGGTTCGGCTGGGAGACGATCAACGCCGTCACCGGCGCCTACGCCGTGCTGACCGTCCTCGACCTGGTCTTCGGCGTCAAGAGCAACACCGCGCTGATCGTGATCACGCTCTTCGCCTTCGTCGCCTGCACCTTCCTGGTCTCCGGCATGGGCCGGAAGGCGCTGAACGTCTGCAACACCTGGTCGACGTACCTCTTCGGGGTCTTCAGCGTGCTCGTGCTGGGCTACCTGGTCGCGACCATGAACTGGAGCGAGGTCTTCTCCAAGCCCGCGGGCACCACCGCGATGATGATCGCCGGCATCGGGACCATCGCGGCCGGCGGCATCAGCTGGGTCCCCACCGGCCCGGACTTCGCCCGCTACCTGCCGCACGCCGCCTCCGGCCGGAAGATCGTCGGCGTGACGGTCTCCGGCGCCGGCCTGGTCATGGTGCCGATGGTGCTGATGGGCGCCGTGATGGCGGTGGCCTCGCCCGGCCTGGCCGAGGCCGCGGACCCGGTCTCCTTCCTCGGCGACCTGCTGCCGACCTGGCTGGCCGTGCCCTACCTGCTGACCGCGATCGTGGGCATGCTGCTGATCAACAGCCTCTCCATGTACTCGGCCGGCTTCACCGCGCAGACCATGGGCGTGAAGCTGCCGCGCGCCATGGCCGTCAGCATCAACGCCGTGATCTCGCTGGTCGGCGGCCTGCTGCTGATGCTGGTCGCCAAGAGCTTCCTGGGCTCGTTCATCACCTTCCTGATCCTGCTCGCCGTCTCCTTCTCGGCCTGGATCGGCGTCTACGCGGTGGACATGTACCGGCGCCGCTCGCGCGCGGTGCGCTACGACGCCGCCGCGCTCATGGACACCAGCAGGAAGAGCCGCTACTGGTACACGGGCGGCTTCTGCTGGCAGGCGATGGTCTCCTGGGTGCTCGCGCTGCTGGCCGGGCTCGCCTTCACCAAGTGCGACTGGTTCGCCGGCCCGTTCTCCGGCACCTTCGTCGGCAAGTACGGGCTCGCCTGGGCGGCGACCATCGTGATCTCCGGCGTGATCATGGCCGTGCTCCCGACCCCCCGGGAGAACACCTCCGGCACCGACGAGCAGCCTGCCGAGCAGGCCGCTGAGCAGGCCGCCACCGTCTGACCGCGCGACCACGCCCCCGGACCGCCCGGCGGTCGGCTCACCCGAGC
>NZ_JBHUAL010000256.1:0-12262 GCF_042789775.1 Kitasatospora sp. NPDC056800
GGGTCGACACCCCGGGCTCCCGCCGCGCCATCCGTGCCGGCCGCGTCAGCCGCGGGTGCGGATCACGCCAGGTCGAAGCGGTCCGCGTTCATGACCTTGGCCCAGGCCGCGACGAAGTCCTCGACGAACTTCTCCTTGGCGTCGTCGCTCGCGTACACCTCGGCGACGGCCCGCAGTTCGGCGTTCGAGCCGAAGACCAGGTCGGCGCGGGTGCCGGTCCACTTCACCCGGCCGGACTCGTCCCGGCCCTCGAAGGTGTGCGCGTCCTCCGAGGTGGCCTTCCAACTGGTGCCCAGGTCCAGCAGGTTGACGAAGTAGTCGTTCGTCAGCACACCGGGCGTCCCGGTGAGCACCCCGTGCGCGGACCCGCCGTGGTTGGCGCCCAGCACGCGCAGGCCGCCGACCAGCACGGTCAGCTCGGGGGCGCTGACGCCCAGCAGGTTGGCCTTGTCGAGCAGCAGGTACTCGGCCGGCAGCCGGTTGCCCTTGCCGACCCAGTTGCGGAAGCCGTCCGCCTTGGGCTCCAGCGCGGCGAAGGACTCGGTGTCGGTCAGCTCCTGCGGCGCGTCCACCCGGCCGGGCGCGAACGGCACCTCGACGGCCAGGCCGGCCGCCTTGGCGGCCTGCTCGACGCCGACGCCGCCGGCCAGCACCACCAGGTCCGCGAGCGAGACCTGCTTCTCGCCGGCCTGCGCGTTGAACTCCCGCTGGACGCCCTCCAGGGCGCGCAGCACCGTCGCCAGCCGGTCGGGCTCGTTGACCTCCCAGCCGATCTGCGGCTGGAGCCGGATGCGGCCGCCGTTGGCGCCGCCGCGCTTGTCGCTGGAGCGGAACGAGGAGGCGGCCGCCCAGGCGGTGGAGACCAGCTCGGACACCGACAGGCCAGTGGCGGTGATCCGCCGCTTGAGGTCGGCGACGTCGGCCGCGCCGATCCGCTGGTACGTGACCTCCGGCAGCGGGTCCTGCCAGAGCAGGTGCTCGGCGGGAACCTCCGGGCCGAGGTAGCGGACGACCGGGCCCATGTCGCGGTGGGTCAGCTTGTACCAGGCGCGGGCGAAGGCGTCGGCGAACTCCTCCGGGTTCTCCAGGAAGCGCCGGGAGATCGGCTCGTAGACCGGGTCGAAGCGCAGCGAGAGGTCGGTGGTGAGCATGTTCGGGGCGTGCCGCTTGCCCGGGACGTGCGCGTCCGGCACGGTGCCCTCGCCGCCGCCGTCCTTGGGCTTGTACTGCCAGGCGCCGGCCGGGCTCTTGGTGAGCTCCCACTCGTAGCCGAACAGCGTCTCGAAGAAGCTGTTGTCCCAGGTGATCGGGGTGGCCGTCCAGGTGACCTCCAGACCGCTGGTGATCGCGTCGGCGCCCACGCCGGTGCGGAAGCTGCTCTTCCAGCCGAGGCCCTGCTGCTCCATGGGGGCGGCCTCGGGGTCCGGGCCGACGTTGTCGGCCGGGCCGGCGCCGTGGGTCTTGCCGAAGGTGTGGCCGCCGGCGATCAGCGCGACGGTCTCCTCGTCGTTCATCGCCATCCGGTAGAAGGTCTCGCGGATGTCGCGGGCGGCGGCGAGCGGGTCGGGGTTGCCGTTGGGGCCCTCGGGGTTGACGTAGATCAGGCCCATCTGGACGGCGGCCAGCGGGTTCTCCAGCTGGCGGTCGCCGGTGTAGCGCTCGTCGCCGAGCCAGGTGGTCTCGGGGCCCCAGTAGACGTCCTCGTCCGGCTCCCACTCGTCGACCCGGCCGCCACCGAATCCGAAGGTCCGGAAGCCCATGCCCTCCAGGGCCACGTTGCCGGACAGGATGATCAGGTCGGCCCAGGACAGGGCGCGCCCGTACTTCTTCTTCACCGGCCACAGCAGGCGGCGGGCCTTGTCCAGGCTGGCGTTGTCCGGCCAGCTGTTCAGCGGGGCGAAGCGCTGCTGGCCGCCGCCGGCGCCGCCGCGGCCGTCGCTGATCCGGTAGGTGCCGGCGCTGTGCCAGGCCATCCGGATGATGAAGGGGCCGTAGTAGCCGAAGTCGGCCGGCCACCAGTCCCGCGACGTGGTGAGGGCCTCCTGGATGTCCCGCTTGACGGCCGGGAGGTCGAGGGTCTTGAAGGCCTCGGCGTAGTCGAACTCCGCGCCGAGCGGATTGGCCACGGCGGGATTCTTCGCGAGGATCTTCAGATTGAGCCGTTCCGGCCACCACTGGCGGTTCCCGCCGCCCTGGGTGGGGTGCGGCGCGCGCCCGTGGTTCACCGGGCAGCCCTCCGCGTTCGCCTCTACGCCGGTTGCATCGTGGTTGTCAGACATGGGAATCCTTCCCTCACAAGGCGGATCACGGTGTCTTCATCTGCTACCTAGGCACCTACTGCTGCGGTCTGGCCTGGTGCGCCCCGTGGTGTTCCCGCTCGGCACCGCGCACGGCGGTGACGGGAGTGGTGACGGGAGTCACGTGCTGCTGCTGTCCAGGCTAGCGCCGGAGCCGATCCTACGGTGGACGGAATCCAAGTCAAGAAAGACACCAAGCCCGTATCCGATCGGGATCCGGAGGGCACCGGAAGCGCATTGGTAAACTCCGGTCCTCCCCATTACCTGAATAGGTGAACCGATATGAGTGACCTCCTGGAGCGGCTGCGCGGGCGCGGCTGGCGCCTCACCTCCCAGCGGCGTGTCGTGGCCGAGGTCCTGGACGGCGAGCACGTGCACCTGACCGCCGACGAGGTGCACGCCCGGGCCGCCGAGCGCCTCCCGGAGATCTCCCGGGCGACGGTCTACAACACGCTCGGCGAACTGGTCACCCTGGGTGAGGTCGTCGAGGTCGCCACCGACGGGCGCGCCAAGCGCTACGACCCGAACGCGCACCACCCGCACCAGCACCTGGTCTGCACGGGCTGCGGCGCCATCCGCGACGTCCACCCGCAGGGCGACCCGCTGGCCGACCTGCCGGCCGAGCAGCGCTTCGGGTTCGTCGTGGCGCAGGCGGAGGTCACCTACCGGGGGCTGTGCCCGGACTGCGCGGGCTGACCGCTCCGGCGGCCGTCCGTCCGCCCTGCCCGTACCCGCTGGCCGTACCCGCTGCCCGTACCCGCTGGCCCGCCGTGCACCGATCGGGGGCCGGGATCGCTTAGGGTCGACCAATGGCGAAGTACTTCGACGTGCATCCAGAGTCCCCCCAGCCGCGCACCATCGGCTCCGTGGCCGCCGGCCTCCGCTCCGGGGACCTCATCGCGTACCCGACCGACTCCTGTTTCGCCCTGGGCTGCCAGCTGGACAACCGCGACGGCCTCGAACGGATCCGGTCGATCCGGCGCCTCGACGACCGCCACCACTTCACCCTCATGTGCATGGACTTCGCCCAACTGGGCCAGTTCGTCCACATCGACAACAACGTCTTCCGCGCGATCAAGGCCGCGACGCCGGGCAGCTACACCTTCATCCTCCCCGCCACCAAGGAGGTGCCGCGCCGCCTGCTGCACCCGAAGAAGAAGACGGTCGGCGTCAGGATCCCCGACCACGTCGTCACCAGGGCCCTGCTCGCCGAGCTCGGCGAGCCCCTGGTCTCCAGCACCCTGCTCCTCCCCGGCGAGGACGAGCCGATGACCCAGGGCTGGGAGATCAAGGAGCGGCTCGACCACCAACTGGACGCCGTGCTGGACTCCGGCGACTGCGGCACGGTACCGACGACGGTCGTCGACTTCTCCAGCGGCGAGGCGGAGATCACCCGGCGCGGGGCCGGCGACCCCGAGCGCTTCGAGTGACGCACCGGGCGCACCGGGCACACCGGGCGCATCCGGAGGGCCGCCTCAACCCCACTGGACCCACAGTGACTTGAGCCCGTTCTGGAAGTTGGAGACCAGCCGCCGCGGCGGCCGCCCCGGCACGAGCCGGAGCCCCGGCAGCCGCTCGACCAGGCAGCGCAGGGCCGACCTCAGCTGCAGGCGGGCGAGTTGGGCACCGAGGCAGAAGTGCGGACCGTACCCGAAGCTCACGTGGTCGTTCGGGCTACGGGTGGCGTCGAAGCGGTCCGGGTCGGGGAACACCGCCCCGTCCCGGTTCGCGGAGGCGTGGTAGACCACCACCTTGTCCCCCCGCCGGATAGCCCGTCCGCCCAGCTCCACGTCCCGCGTCGCGGTGCGGCGGAAGCCTTCGGGGACATCCACGGTCCGGGTGGCGCCGTCGGCGGCGAGGCTCGCCCTCCGCCTCGCCGGACACACTGCCATCGCCGCTGGCGTCCGCCACCACGCGCGCAACGCCACCCGTACCCTGGCCATCCTCGGTATCGCATGATCGAACCGGGGACGCACACTGAACGACGACGCCCCTGGGGCCGGGCGCCGACTGGTGCTACTTGCTGGTGCGGATTTCCAGGAGCATGAAATCGCGGCCCTGCGCATCCGCGGTCTCGCCGACAGCCGTCCAGGAGTTCTTGTCGACCGGGAAGGTCTTTTCCTCGGTGCCGGTGGTCATCGCGACCTGCGCGGCGTAATCGTTTCCCTTCACTCCGAAGACCGCAGGGATTTCGAGGCTCAGGTAGCCCTTGTCCCCAGTGACCCGGAAGCAGACCTTCTCGTTCTTGTGGGAGAAGACCTCCATCAATTCAGGTGCGCCCGTGCAGGGAGCGAGGAGGATGTGGCCGTCTCCTCTCTTGAGCTTGATCTTCTGCTCCGCGAGGATTCCGTCGGCATTCGGGTAGGCGAAGTCTTCAACCGCGTACCCGGGGCCTTCATCGGCAACCACCTGCGTCGCGAGCTTATCGGGGCCGCGTTCGCCAGTCGCTCCTCCAGCAACTGCAATCCAGGTCAGAGCGCCTGCACTCAGAGCTGTGACAGTGATCCGCAGAATGGTGCTACGTACCTTCATTTTCGTCCCAGGTGTCGATTCGGTGCATGTGAACGCGCATGAGTGCGCGATGGGAAAGAGAGGCGCGCAGATTTATGGGGTGCGCCTCGGCCAGGTCATAAGGATTCTGCCGGAACGGGAGTGTAGCGACATCATGCCCTGACTGGCGAGCTCCTGAATAGAAGCAGCCAGATGCCGCCAAGCCAAGCGGATATACCGGAACATAGTCGTGCAAACTCCATATTTGGAACGCGACGTGTGCCACTCCGTCGAATGGTTGTGGCAGTTTTGCGAAAATCTGAGGACCAGATCCAGCCATCTTCCGACCGGGACGTCACCTGGGCTCCAGCCAAGGTTTTAACGACGTGTTCGCTTACATAGGGTCAGGCCACCGCCACTCCGACGATACGTCCCGGGCGGGATTCGGCCTCACCCTCGAGGATTCGCAATCAGAGAGGTCCTTCTGTGCAGCAGACTTTTTGGAGCCGGCGCCGTTTCGCCACCGCCCTCGCGGCGAGCGCAGCCGCCGTCTCCACTCCCTGGCTGTTCACCACACCCGCACGAGCAGCCCCCGGCGCCGGCACGGCCGACCCCGCCGGTGACGCCCTGTCCCTTCCGGACACGGACCGCGCCCAGGTCGTCAAGGCCTGGATCCTGGGCGGCCGTTCGGTCAGGGAGGCGGCCTCCTACGCGCTGAGCGGCACTGACCAGGAGATCACCACGTTCCTCACCGAGCAGCTGCCGAAGGCGACGCGGATCGACAACCGTGTCACCGCCTTCACCTACCTCGGCTTCGGAGGCAGGAGCATCCGCAGGGACGTCACCGCCGCCCTCAACGACGGTGACGACGCGATATCGGCCTTCATCAAGGACGGATTCCGCTCCTCGGTCACCGAGGACATGCGGGTCTCGACCCTCTCGGTGATGGCCAACGGCGGAAAGAGCGTCAAGCGCGACGGCAACACCGCGCTCAGCGCCGGAACGGACCAGGCGCTGGAGCAGTTCCTGCTCACCACTCAGTACAGTGCCAGGCTGGAGGACATGCGGGTCGAGATCATCCGCGGCCTCGCTACAGCCGGCCCGGAGCTCAAGAAGTACGCGAACCGGGCCCTGAGCGGGACCGCGGACGACGTGCAGTGGTACCTCGACACCGGCCAGCACATCGCGCGGGCCCGTGACCAGGAAGCAGCCAACATCGGGCAGCTGGTCGCCATCGTCGAGCGTGAGAGCGCACGCGCACGGGAGCAGACCGACCTGGCCGTCGAGGCCTCGGCACGTGCGACGACGGCCGCGGGCAAGGCCAAGGAAAAGGCCGAGACCGCCGCGCTCGAAGCCGAGAAGGCGCGGGACGACGGCCGTCTGGCCGCCGACGCGGCCCGCTCGGCCGCCACCGCCGCCAGCGGCGCCGCGTCCGCCGCCGGGATCGCCATCAATGCCTCCAACGCCGCCATCCAGGCAGCGCAGCGGGCGTCCTGGGCAGCCACCGCGGCCTCGCAAGCGGCAACCGCCGCCGGCTCGGCGGCCACGCGCGCCTACAACGCCGCGATCGCCGCGTCGAAGGACGAGAAGAAGACCGAAGAGGCGAAGAACGCCGCGGTCGCCGCACGCGACGCCGCCGCGAAGGCCTACAACGCGGCCAAGGCGGCCGATGACGCGGCCCTCGCTTCGGACCAGTCCGCCGACGCCGGCCTGGCGGCCGCCGACGCCGCACGCGACGCCGCCGCCGCCGCGAAGGCCTCCGCCCAGGCTGCGAACGCCTCCGGTGCCGCCCAGAACGAGGCGGCCGAAGCCAAGCGCCAGGCCGAGATCGCCTCCTCCGCGGCCAACCAGGCGACCAACGCCGCCTCCACCGCCCGGGCACTCGCCTCCACCGCCGCCCAAGCCGCGCGCACTGCCCATGTCGCGGCCAAATCGGCCGCCGAACACGCCGAGAAGGCCGCCGACGCCGCAGAGGAAGCCGTCAAGTACGCCGGCCAGGCCATCGACTTCGCCAACAGGTCCACCGCCTACGCCGACGAGGCGGTCAAGGCGGCCAACCTCGCGACCCAGGCGATCGCGGACGCGATCGAGGTCGAGAAGAACGCCCGCGCCGCCGAGGCCGCCGCACTGGAGACCGACAGACTGCAAGGTATGAAGGAGGCGGCCCAACTCACCCTGCTGGACCAGAGCGAACGCGCGGCCGCCCTGCACAAGCGCACCCAGGCGCAGCGGACCGCCCAGGCCACCAAGGACCTCATCGCCCGGGCGGAGCAGGCCCTCAGGAACAACGACCTCGCCGCTGCCGCCACCCTCGGCCGACAGGCGGCGACCGCGTTCCTGGATTCCGCGGGCACCTGGAGCCGTCAGGCCGCCCGCTTCGCACTCGCCGGATCCGAGTACGACGTCTACTCCTGGATCGACCTGGACCGCGAGCTCGCCGCCTCCCAGGACGATCGCGAGACCATCCTCTTCATCGCCCAGGTCTCCGAGCCGGCCGTCGCGAGGGCGGCGGTCCAAGCCCTTGCCGGCGGCATCCCCGCGGAAGGCGACTTCAACACCAGCGGCGTCATCAAGTCACGGGCCGAGGACAACAGGGTCAACATCCTCAAGATCCTCAACGAGAGGCCCGGCAAGGCCGTGGTCCAGGCCGCCAACGACGCCCTCAACGCCAACACACCGGAAGCCCTCCAGAAGTTCTTCGACGAGGACCTGACCAACGCCATCAGGGAGGACGACGCCGTCTCCACCATGAAGGTGATCGCCTCCGGCAACGCCTACTCCAAGGCGTACGCCCAGGTCGCCATGGAAGGCCCGGCCTGGATGCGCCGGCGCTTCGTGGATTTCGTCCAGCACCGAGCCGCCCAGCTCGACTACGACTCCCTCAGCCACGCCGCCGCCATGCAAGCGACCATCGCGGCGGCAGCCAAGATCGCCCAGGAGGCGCAGAAGGACGCGGCACTCGCTTCCAAGGTCGCGGCCGAAGCCCGAGATGCGGGGGTCAAGGCCCAGGAGTGGGCCCAGAAAGCACTGGACTCGGCCACGTTGGCCGACGGCTACGCCACCCAGGCCCGCCAGTACGCGAGCGCGGCGGACAAATCCGCCGCCGACGCCCAGGCTTCGGCGGACAAGGCCAAGGACGCCGCCAACACCGCTCAGGGTGCCTCCCGCGCGGCGAACAACTCCGCCAACATCGCCGTCGACGCGGCCCGCAGCGCGCTGGCCTCCTCCTACAGCGCCGCAGCCTCCGCCGCCAGTGCCCACCAGGCCGAGCTCAACGCCGGCCGGGACGCCAAGACCGCTGCCACCGCAGCCGCCGAAGCACGCCAGACCGCGGCCGACAAGCGCACGGCAGAGGTGCAGGAAGCCGCGCGCGTCGCCGCCGAGCAGGCGCAGAGGGACCGCGATGCGAACCGCAATCCCTCCAACACGGCGACCAACGACACGGTCAACCCCAAGGGAACCCAACCCGGCAAGGACGGATCCCAGCCCGGCCAGGACGAATCGCCGAGCAACGCCAAATGGTGGGCTGACACCGCCGACAAGGTGAGCTCGGCCGCAGGACTCCTGGCGGTGGGTTTCGGCGTCGCCTGCGTGTTCTGGCCTGCCGCGCCCGTCCTCGGCAGCATCGCCGCGGTCTGCCTCGGCGTCTCCGTCGTCGCCTCTGGAATCAGCGCGATCGCCTCGGGATTCGAATACGGCTTCGGCAGCAGCCAATTCGCCATGGCCGCCGGGCGCACGGCGCTGCAACTCGTCACCCGTGGCGGCGGAAAGGCCGTCTCCACCGTGGCCAAGCCGGTCGTCAGGACGGTGGAGAAGCTCGCCGACGCCGGCTCCAAGCTCGTCGGCGCCTTCTTCTGACAGGTCCGCCACCGCCTTCCGCTCACCTCCCAGGCGTCGGCTGATCGGCTCGTCCGGCACGGCAGCGTCTCCGGCCGACCCGGGATGAAGTGCCCGCATCCAGCCGCAGCTCACTGATACTCACCCGCTGCCCCCACGGCACGGGCGCCGAGGGAAGTGAGAGCAGGCTCAACCAGTACCGAAACCGTGCCGGACGGTCAGTGACGGATAGCTCCCAAGGCGATTCCCGTAGCCGCACCCGCCGACCCGAACGACGGACGGCGGTGCGGCTCACCTCGTCACGCAGCCCACCACATGGCGCTTGGAACGATCCCCAGCCGAGAGAAGACATGATCTCATCACGCACAAGACGAATACTTCCCGGGCTCCTTCTCGTTTTCAGCCTCACCGCGACCGGCACCGCCGTCGCCGACCAGCACACCCCGTCGGCGCACGTGCCCACGGCGTCCGGCCTCAAGGTGGGCACGGTCGACCCCAGCGGTCCGGACCGCGTTCCCACCCCCGCCAAGACCCGGCCCTTCACGGCGACTTCCGAGGAGAACTGTGAGCCCACGCGCACAGGCTCCAGCGAGCGCGGGGCGGGAGCCGTGCAGGCCTGTGTCACCATGAGCGTCGCGCCGCCGACGCCGGCCGAGCGGCGGTCTCTCGCCGCTGCTCAGCCGACCGCGCTGGCCGCCGCCGACGACGCCACCTGTGCGACGACGACCCCCGGCAACTGGAGCTACGGCCGCTTCGGCTACTGCGTGAACGGCCTGAACGTGCTGTACACGCTCAAGGACGGCAACGGCAAGGAGCTCGGCACCGGCACCCTGACCGTCGCGACCAGTGCCCTCCTGCCCGCCGCGCGCACGACGTGGGACGAGGACATCACGGTGGCCATGACCGGCGCGACCGGGGCGGTCACGTCCCTCAGCGCGAAGTTCAGGGCCGAATGCTCGGCCGGCTGCAAGGTCACCAAGCCCGCCCCCTGGTTCGGCGGGGACCTGGTCAAGGGCCAGTCCGTCAGCGGCAACGTGTCCTACTCCTCCGCCCCCGCCGCCGGAACGTCCGTCGACTTCACGACGTCGTACAAGCTGTACGTGACCTCACCCGGCGCCCAGGCCGTCGACCCGAACGCCTCCTGGAGCAATCCGGAGAAGATCCGGTGCGACGACGACGTCCGGGACACCAGCAGCTCCACCAGCAAGCCCGTTGCCGGCTGCGCCGTCCCCAGCGTCATGCCCATCGTCCGGATGAGCACGTCGACCGAGGGAGCCGCGGCGGCCGGATACCAGTGGGCCCAGAACAACCTCTCCGACGGCTGGGGCCGCAACAAGCCACTGACCCGCGCGAAGAGCGGCATGGCCGACCGCACGAGCCGCACCTGCGAGGGCTCGCAACCCTTCGAGGCCCTACCGGACCTCGTCACCGACGACACCTGTGACGACTTCCCCTTCGGGGCCAGCCATGAAGGGGGAACCGACGGCGCCCAGTGCGCCGAGATCATCCCCAACCCCAGCACCGGAACATGGGACGTCTACCCGCTGCGGAGCGTGACGGGCAGCATGCCGTGCGTGCGCGCCCACGTTCCGGTCGCGGACAGCCAGTCCGCCCGGACGCGGCTCTCCGAGGGCTTCGCCAACCAGCGTGTGGTGGAGGGCGAGCGGTTCGGTCTGGAGGTCACCGGCTCGACCGCCCCGCCTCGGGCCGCCTGCCTTCAGACTCGGCCGACAGGGTCGCTCCCGAATGGCGACGGGTGGAACAGCAACACCACCGAACCGGTCGCGCAGCGCAACAAGGACACCAACCCGCCCGGCCCGGCCGGTACCCGGCCGACCAAGGCCGAAGCCTGTCTGGGGAAGAATCCGGGCAAGGGCACCGCAGCGTCGGGTGACATCACCGGCTGGGAGGACGCACAGGAATTCGCCCGCCCCCTGGCCTCTCCCGGCACCAAGGCTCCGTACGGACTCGCCCGGTGCCACCTGATCGCCAACATCGTCGGCGGAAAGGGCCAAATAAAGGACGGCGGGCAGGACAACCTCGTCCCCTGCTGGCAGTCGGGCATGAACACGGGAACCCCCAGCATGCGGACCTACGAGTACAAGGCTCAGGAACTGGTGAAGGACGCCAACTTCGGGGAGAACGACGCCATCTTCTACGAGGTCACGCCCCACTACGGTGACATCACCAGCACGATCCCCGACGGCGTCACGATGAGCGCGACCGTCCAGCGGGCGGACGGAACGTCGCAGCCGCTGTTCCCCGACGTCTACATCCCCAACACCAAGGGCAATACTGGGTTGTACAACCTCGGCAACTAAATCCGACCGACCAGTGCCATCGGGAGCCAGAATGAGTCGTACCACCCCACCGCGGCCGCTCGACGTCACCGCGCTGTTCCCTCGGCTGGCCCCCCTGGCACGCACGGCGACCCGGTTGCACCCGCACCCCGGATCACCGTCACCGCATGACAGTTCCGTCGGCGGGCCGCTGCTGTGGCCCGCCGACGAGCCCTGGCCGCACTGCGAGGGCCCGCACGTGTGGGACCAGGTCAACACGATCCTCTCACCGCAGGACGTACGGCAGCAGCGCAGCATCCGGGCGGCCGTGGCGAGCCGCCCGAAGGGCATTCCCGAGATGGTCCGGTTCACGCCCGAAGAGCGCGCGATCGACAGCCTGATCAAAGCCGGCCGCCCGTGGCCCGACGGCCCCGTCCCCATGCTTCCCGTCGCCCAGCTGTACACGCGTGACATCCCCCGGCTGCGCCCGCCCGGCACGGCCGAGGCCGATGTGCTCCAGGTGTTGTGGTGCCCCTTCGACCACCCGGAGCACCCCAGGACCGCACTGTTCTGGCGGTCCGCCGCGGCGGTCACCCCAGTTCTCACCGCACATCCCGAGCCGCCTGCGGTCCAGTTCCCCGGCTATGTGCCGCAGCCGTGCCTGCTCTCGCCGGAGGACGTCACCGACTACCCCAACCCCCTGGAGCTGGACGAGGAGGTGCAGCAGCAACTGGCGGAGTGGAGTGCCTGGCAGGCGGCCGGGCCCGCGGTGGACAGCTCCTACGCCATCGCCCCGCAGGAGTTCTACCTGAACAAGCTGTCCCACGCTCCCGGCTGGAAGGTCGGTGGCTGGACCCGTTGGGGCCTGACCGACCCCACCCCCCGCGACTGCGACGCGTGCGGCACCGAGATGGACCCGCTGCTGACCATCTCCTCGGCCGAATGGGATCCCAGCACCGAGAGCTGGATCCCCTACGAGGACCAGTCCCGCTCCACGCAGTCCCTCACCGATCCCGAACCGTGGAACCCGACCATGCTCGACCTCGCCCGCGGCTACGACCTGCAACTCCACGTCTGCCCGGTGTCCCCGGACCATCCGCACCTCGAACTGATCCAGTAGACGCCGAGGAGCCGCGCGGCCTGCGCCGGGTCAAGACCGAAGTGGGCGGGGGTCAGTAGCGACGGCGGCGGGCGGGTGGTTGTTACCCCGAAGAGCGTGCGGCCCAGGGCCGGGGTTGCCTAAAGCTTGTTGCGGAAGTCCGGGTGTGGGCAGGTCGGTGTGTGGTCTGGCCTGATGGTTCATGCGGTTCGGGCGAGGTTGTACATGTGGGCGACGGCCTGCACCGCGTGGTGCGGGCC
>NZ_JBHUAL010000257.1:0-12233 GCF_042789775.1 Kitasatospora sp. NPDC056800
GGGTTGTGGACCGGGGCCGGCTCGTTGAGCGGCGGAGACATGGTTCCGGGGGTGGAAAACACTACGGGCCACGGCGCCGACACGGGACCCTCAACCCATGCGGCACCGCAGCCCGGAGCTGTCGTCGGGCGCCAGATGGGATCGAGAACTGTGCGGGGTCCTCGATCTGCGGCGTCCGACCGAGGAGGGGCCGCGCGCGGTCAGGGCAGTTGCGCGGGGACCTCTCCTTGGTGCCCTTCCATTGTGGACTAGACCAATCTCGGTTGTCCAGGCCTCCCGGAAAATTGGTCTAAACAACTCAGGGGGTGTCCGGACCCGGCGGGAGGCCTGGCGCGCCCGGCCCGGACCGGCGGCGCTACCCTCGCCATGTGCCCTCGCTGAACGAACTCGTCCGCCGCCACACCACCCTCACCGGGGCCGACGTGGAATGGCTCCACCACCTGGTCTCGGAGTGGCAGCTGCTCTCCGACCTCTCCTTCGCCGACCTGGTGCTGTGGATCCCCACCTGGGACGGCATCCGCTACGTCTCGGTGGCGCAGATGCGGCCCAACACCGGGCCCACCTCCTACCAGGACGACATGGTCGGCCACCTCGTCCCGCGTGGCCGCCGCCCGCTGCTGGACGCCGCCTTCGACGAGGGCCGGATCGTGCGCGAGGGCGACCCGGAGTGGCGCGAGGAGGTCCCGGTCCGGGTCGAGTCGATCCCGGTCCGGCGCGAGGGCAAGGTGCTGGGCGTGATCGCCCGCAACACCAACCTGCTGACCGTCCGCACCCCCAGCCGGCTGGAGCTCACCTACCTGCAGAGCGCCTCCGACCTGGCCCAGATGATCGCGGCCGGCTCCTTCCCCTTCCCCGGCGTCGAGCAGGCCGACATGGACGCGGCCCCCCGGGTCGGCGACGGCCTGATCCGGCTGGACGCGGACGGCGTGGTCACCTACGCCAGCCCCAACGCCCTCTCCGCGTACCACCGCCTCGGCCTCACCACCGACCTGGTCGGCAGCCACCTCGGCCGGGCCACCGCCGACCTCGCCCCGCCGTCCCGCTCGGCCGTCCACGAGGCGCTGGTGAAGCTGGCGAGCGGCTGGGCGCCCCGGCAGACCGAGGTGGAGGCGCAGGGGGGAGTGGTGACCCTGCGGGCGATCCCGCTCAAGCCCAAGGGCACCCTGACCGGTTCGCTGGTGCTCTGCCGGGACGTGACCGAGCTGCGCCGCCGCGACCGCGAGTTGATGACCAAGGACGCCACCATCCGGGAGATCCACCACCGGGTGAAGAACAACCTGCAGACCGTCGCGGCCCTGCTGCGGCTGCAGTCCCGCCGGATGGAGTCGGAGTCCGCCCGGGCCGCGCTGGACGAGGCGGTGCGCCGGGTCGGCTCGATCGCGATCGTGCACGAGACGCTCTCCCAGGCGCTGGACGAGCAGGTGGCCTTCGACGAGATCGCCGACCGGGTGCTGGCGATGGCGATGGAGCTGACCCAGGACGGCCGGGTGGCGACCCGCCGCACCGGCAGCTTCGGGATCCTCTCCGCCGAGGTGGCCACCCCGCTGTCGATGGTGCTGACCGAACTGCTCCAGAACGCCCTGGAGCACGCGTTCGGTCCGACCGCCTCCGGGAACCTTGAGGTCAGCGCGCTGCGCGGGCGGGCCCCGGCGACCGGCAAGGGCTGGTCGGACACCTGGAACGGCGGCGCCCGGCCGGAGGAGTACCTGCTGATCACGGTGCAGGACGACGGCCGGGGCATGCCGGAGGGCTTCGACCCGAAGACGGCGGGCAACCTCGGGCTGCAGATCGTCCGGACGCTGGCCACCGGCGAACTGGGCGGCACCTTCGACATGGTGGCCGGCCCGAACGGCGGTACGAAGGTGATCCTGGAGATCCCCGTCCGCTGAGATCCCGGTCCGTCGCGGCCGCGGCCGCGGCCGCGACCGCGGGGAAACCGTTGCGCGGGGATGCGCACAGGTGCGTGGAGGGGGCGTGCGTCCGGCGGAAGCGCCGGGTGCGCGCACCCGCACGCCGGGGTGCGGAACGGGGTGCGGAAACAGAAACGAGGCCCTGTCGACCGGGGGGGGTGGGTCGACAGGGCCTCTCAACCCGTTCCGGCCGTCGGGGGGAGTCGGCCGGAGCGGGGGCTCTGGGTGGTGCGACACCTCGCCGGTGCGTTGCACACGGTGAGCGCCACAGCTCCACGATATTGCTCTAAGTGAACAGTATCAAGTGCTTGGGCGGGTCCGGTGTCGCGGGACCTGGCTGGGCGAGGTCCTTGGTGCGGAAGGCTTCACCAGGAGGTGCAGGGAAGCCTTTGATCATGTGTCGATCGGTACTGCGGTCACTGCTGGTACTACGGCGTGTGATCGCCGGGTGATCAGGCGGTGCGGGCGCGGTTGCGGGCTGCACGGCGCTTCATCGCGCGGCGCTCGTCCTCGCTCATGCCGCCCCAGACGCCGGCGTCCTGACCGGTCTCGAGCGCCCACTGGAGGCACTGCTCCATCACCGGACAGCGGCGGCACACGGCCTTGGCTTCCTCGATCTGCAGCAGAGCAGGACCGGTGTTCCCGATCGGGAAGAACAGCTCGGGGTCCTCTTCGCGGCAGACAGCGCGGTGGCGCCAGTCCATGGTCGTCCAACTCCTCCTGCCGCGGGGGGTGGCCCGATCGGCATAATCGAATGGCTTGTGAATGTGAACGCTTTCACGAATCCCGCAACAGCAAAAGAGACCAAAGGCCCGTCGGGCCCGGGTGGTCTGTGCTGGGGGGGATTCGGCGATTCGAGGGACACCCCGCGGTCGGCGCTCCTGTGGTTCCGGAGTTGCCGTCGCTGCGATGTGTCCCGATCGCCATGTAGAGGTTCGCAAACCTCGGGCTCGGATACAACCCCCTTCGGGGAGGAATTTTGGATTCTTCGGTGTCGCCTAGCTCACAGCCAGTACTTCTATGGAGTGAAGGGGGCTTGTGCGTTCGAGAAGAAGGAGGAACCCCCCTTCCAGTCACACAATCACACGCAGTGCCCGCCGTACGCCTGTGAAACTGACGCGACTCCTGTCTCCAAGATGGTCCCCGTCGACCTGGAACGGGGCCGGTTCCTCCGAAACCAAGGTGAAGTGTCTGACGTCGTGATAGGAGACGACGTGCTTCCCGGAGGGGCCGCTGGGAGGGGCGCCGTCACTCGAAGTCGTGTACGACCGCAGGATCTGACGGACCGTTCGAGCGGTGCCGAACGCCGTCATCCGGGTGATGCCGAAGACGTCCAGGTCCGTGTCGAAGGAGGCGAGCGGTGAGGGGTAGACCGGACGGTTGCCGAGGAACGTCCAGGGAGAGGTGTTGCTGACTATCGACAGCACCAGGCCCGGAACCCGCTCGTGGCCCGGCAGCTCCAGGGAGACGGGGCCGGAACGGCGCTGCTCACGCTGGGTGAAGTAGTGCCGCAGGGCCTGGCCGACGTACAGGGCGTGGGTGGACTTGCGCCCGGCCCGGCGCTGCTCCTCGACCCGCCCGACCACCCCGGCGTCGAAGCCGAGGCCGGCGGTGAAGGTGAACCAGCGGTCCGGCAGCCCCTCGGTCATCGCCTTGCCCAGCCCGATCGGCCGCTCCCGGCCGTGCTCCAGCGCGTCCAGCAGGGCGCCGGTGGCCTCCACCGGGTCGTTGGGCAGGCCCAGCGCGCGGGCGAACACATTGGTCGAACCGCCCGGCACCACGGCCAGTCGCGGGACCTTCTCGCCCGGGCCGTGCGCCAGCAGCCCGTTCACCACCTCGTTGACGGTGCCGTCCCCGCCCAGCGCCACCACCAGGTCGACCGTGCCGTCCTCCGCCGCCTCGCGGGCCAGGTCGCGCGCGTGGCCCCGGTAGCGGGTCTCGGCGACCTCCAGCTTGAGATCGCTGCGCAGGGCGTGGATCAGGACGTCCCTGGTCCGGCCACTGGTGGTGGTGGCCTTGTGGTTCACGACCAGGAGAGCGCGCATGGGGAAAGCCTACGGGTCGGTACGGAGCAACCGGCGGCTACCCTGCTGGAGTGACCGCAGAAACCTCCGCACCCGTACCCTCGGCCGGATCCGGCCGCCCGGCCTCCCTGACCCTGGGCGCCGCCATCACGGCCCTGGCGGGCGCCGCGCTGGCCGTCGTCGGCGTCTGGGACATGGTGGCCGCGCTGTCCGGCCAGTCCAAGCAGCTGGCCCTGAACGAGTTCGGCGGAGCGGTCATCGTGCTGCTCGGGGTGCTGCCGGTGCTGGCAGCCCGCGCCCTGCTCAAGGAGCGCCGCTGGGGCCGCAGTCCGGCGGTGCTGACCAACTCGATCTGCCTGCCGGTCGGCTACTACATGGCCGAGAGCGGCGGCGCGATGATCGCGGTCGGCGTGCTGGTCGGGGCGCTCGGCCTGGTGGGCATCGGCTGCCTGCTGAACCCGAAGTCGACGGCGGCCCTGTACGCCCCGTCCGAGGACTAGGGGTACAGGGCCGCCGGGAGCCTGAAGCCGGGGGGGCCTCAAGCCGGGGGGACTGAAGGGGCGTCAGTCCTACTCCTCCACCAGGAGCTTCTCCCGCAGCTGGGCCAACGTCCGGGCCAGCAGCCGGGACACGTGCATCTGGGAGATCCCCACCTCGGCGGCGATCTGCGACTGGGTCATGTTCCGGAAGAACCGCAGCACCAGGATCTTCTGCTCCCGGGGCGGCAGTTGGGCCAGCAGCGGCTTGAGCGACTCGCGGTACTCGACGCCCTCCAGCGCCTCGTCGGTCGCGCCCAGGGTGTCCGCGACGGCCGGCGACTCGTCGTCGCTGTCCGGCACGTCCAGGGACAGCGTGGAGTACGCGTTGGCGGACTCCAGGCCCTCCAGGACGTCCTCCTCGGAGATCCCCAGGTGCTCGGCCAGCTCGTGCACCGTGGGGGAGCGGCCGTGCCGCTGGGAGAGTTCGCTGGTCGCCGTGGTGAGCGACAGCCGCAGCTCCTGGAGGCGGCGCGGGACGCGCACCGCCCAGCCCTTGTCGCGGAAGTGCCGCTTGATCTCCCCGACGATGGTCGGCGTCGCGTAGGTGGAGAACTCGACCCCGCGCTCGTGGTCGAAGCGGTCCACCGACTTGATCAGGCCGATGGTGGCGACCTGGGTCAGGTCGTCCAGCGGCTCGCCCCGGTTGCGGAAGCGCCGGGCCAGGTGCTCGACCAGCGGGATGTGCATCCGCACCAGCTGGTTGCGCAGCTCGACCCGCTCCGGGGAGCCCTCGGGCAGTGCGGACAGCCGGACGAACAGCGCGCGGGCGGCCTCCCGGTCCGGGGCGCCGGTGCGGTGCGAGCCCTGGGCGGGCAGGGCGACGTGCGGCTCGACCTCGGCCGTCGGCTCGGCCTCGACCGCCGGTTCCGTCCCGACGGCCGGGGCCGTCTCGTCCACCGGGTCCGGCGGGGGCGCGGAGGCAGGCGTCGGCTCGGACGTCGGCTCGGTGGGGTGGCTCATCCGCTGGGCGTCCTTCGGGTGCGCTTCGTCGTTGGCGGCGAGGCCGGGAACGCTCGCCTGGGTCGGTACGGCAGGTCCCGCCGTCGCGAGGCCGGTACGGTCCAGATCACTCACGGCCATTCCCCCGTTCCGTTCCGGGAGCACCGGGGCCGGTGGCCCCGGAATCGTCTCGTTGGTCGTACCGCGTGGGTGGCGGTACCGGGAGCCGTCCGTCGGTCCCCTGAGCGGGGGAGCGGCGGACGGCCCTTGCGCGGGTGCTGCTCGGTGCTGCTCGGTCGTGCGGTGCGGTCCGGCGCCCGACTAGTGGGAGGGGGACCCGCCGCGCTTCTTGTGCAGGCTGATCGTCACGGTCCTGTCCTCGGCGACCGAGGAGTCGACCTCGCCGGCCAGGGCGGAGAGCACCGTCCAGGCGAAGGTGTCCCGTTCGGGAGCCTTGCCGTCGGTGGTCGGGGCGGAGACGGTGACCTTCAACGAGTCGCCGACCAGCCGGAACTCGCAGGACAGTACGGAGCCGGGCACCGCCTGCTGGAGCAGGATGGCGCAGGCCTCGTCGACCGCGATCCGCAGGTCCTCGATCTCGTCGAGCGTGAAGTCCAACCGGGCCGCCAACCCGGCCGTCGCTGTTCGCAGGACGGAGAGGTAGGCCCCGGCTGCGGGCAGCCGGACCTCCACGAAGTCCTGAACGCCGAGATCGCCGTCGATCTGGGACACCCTTGCCTCCTGGGTGGCGCGCTGTGCTTTCTTGGTACCCCGCTTGTTACCGCTTGCTACCCCCGAAGGGGGCCCGGCGCCGCGGATCCGCCATCGCTCTGCCTTCCGCACCCCGGTTCGGGAGTTACTCATGGTAAGGCATTGCGACGCAGGGTGGCAGACCCTTTCCCCGGACTCCCGGGAGCCGTTCAGCGCTGCCCGGCGGCGGCCAGCGCCCCGTCGGAGAGCCGGTACACCGTCCACTCGTCCATCGGCACCGCGCCGATCGACTTGTAGAAGTCGATCGAGGGCTGGTTCCAGTCCAGGACCGACCACTCGACCCGGGAGTAGCCGCGCTCGACGGCGATCCGGGCGAGTTCCAGCAGCAGCGCCTTGCCGTGGCCGCCGCCGCGCGCCTCCGGGCGGACGTACAGGTCCTCCAGGTAGATCCCGTGGGTGCCGCGCCAGGTCGAGAAGTTGCGGAACCAGACCGCGAAGCCGACCGGTTCACCGGTGGCGTCGTCCTCGGCGATCAGCCCGAACAGGGCCGGGTTCTCGCCGAACAGGGCCTCGTGCAGCTGCTCCTCGGTGGCCTTCGCCTCGTGCAGGGCCTTCTCGTACTCCGCGAGTTCGCGGATCATGGCGTGGACGACGGGGACGTCGGTGGCGACGGCGGTGCGGATCATGTCCGTGAGCCTACTGCTCGGGACCGGTCTCGTCCCAGGCCTGGAGGGAGGTCTGGTCGATGATCCGGCCGTCCCGCAGACCGGCCATCGAGGACATCAGCACCCGGACGCCGTCCGGGTACCGGCAGGACTCCAGGAAGGCGACGTGGTCGCCCTGGACGACCACCTGTTCCAGTGTGTGGGTCATCTCGCGGCCGTAGACGTCGTCCAGCATGGCGCCGATCTCCTCCCGCCCGTGCATCACCAGGGGGTGGCTGGGCTGGGTCTTGCGGTCGACCATGCGCAGTTCGGCGTCCTCCGCGTAGAGCGCCAGGAGGGCCTCGGCGTCGCGGCGCTCGATGCCCTCGCGCAGTGCGCGGGTGTCGAAGGCGGCGGGGGCCGTCGTGGTGGTCATGATCTCGCTCCTCCGGTCGGGTTCCGTCGGCTCGTACCTTGAGCGTACGCCCGCGGCCGCCCGGACCCGGAGGAGCGGGATCCGGGCCGGTCAGGGGGCCGGCACGGTGCGCAGGTAGGCGGCCAGCGCGCTGATCGCGGCCGGGTTGCGCGGGCTCTCCACCAGGTCGACGTAGTCCATGACGAAGATCCGGCCGTTCCTGACCGCGGCGACGTCGGCCAGCGGCGGGAAGGACATCAGGAACTTTCGCTTCTCCTCGGCCTTCGGCGTCGCGTAGTCGTTGATCACGATCACCTCGGGGTCGCGCTGCACCACGCTCTCCCAGCCGGCCGTGACCCAGCTGTCGGCGAGGTCGCCCATGATGTTGGTCCCGCCGGCCTTGGCGATGATCTCGTTGGCGGCGGCGAACTTCCCGGCGGTGTACGGCTTGTCCTGCCCGCTGTCGTACAGGAAGACGGACGGGTGGCGCTCGGCCGGCGGGACGGCGGCGATCCGCGCCTTGAAGTCCGCGATCAGCTGGTCGGAGCGGTCCTTGACGTCGAAGATCTCGCCGAGGTTGGCCAGGTCGGTGTAGAGCGCCTCCAGCGGGTCCATCACGCCGCGCTCGGTGCCCTTGCCGCTGCGGCAGGACTCGCTGAGCACGTACGAGTCGACGCCGAGCGCCCTGAAGGCCTGCGGGGTGACGCCGCTGCCCTCGTCGAAGCCGTAGTGCCAGCCGGCGAAGACCAGGTCGGCCTTGGCGTCCAGCGCGATCTCCTTGGTGAGGATCTTCTTGGAGAGCCAGGTGGTCTGCTGGTAGCCGTCCTTCCAGGCGACCTGGTCGATCTTCCCCTTGTCGTCGGGCATCACGTAGCCGGCCATCCGGTCGGCGAGGCCGAGCGAGAGCATCAGTTCGGTGATGTTGACGTCGTTGGTCACCACCCGGGCGGGCTTCTGCGCGAAGGTGAGCTTCTCCCCGCAGTTGTCCACCGTCACGGGGTAGTGGGCGGAGGCGGTGGCGGCCTCCTTCGGGGCGATCTCGGCGCCGCAGCCGACGAGTCCGAGGGCGAGCAGGGCGGTGGCGGCAACGGCCTTGGTGCGCACGGGAGTTCCTTGGGGGTCAGGGGAGGCGGTCGAAGAGCAGCTGGAGGGCGCCGGTCTCCGGGTGGCGCACCGGGGTGCCCCGGACGCCGAACACCTCGGCCAGCAGGGCGGGTCGGAGCACCTCGTCGGGCGGCCCGGAGGCGACGATCCGGCCGTCCCGCAGGACGTACAGCAGGTCGCAGTGGCCCGCCGCCAGGTTGAGGTCGTGCAGCGCGGTGAGCACCGTCGGACCGGCCTCGCGGGCGAGCACCAGCACCTCCAACTGGTGCGCGATGTCGAGGTGGTTGGTGGGTTCGTCCAGCACCAGCAGGCGCGGCTCCTGGACCAGCGCGCGGGCGAACAGCACCCGCTGCTTCTCGCCCCCGGACAGGCTCAGGAAGCCCCGCTCGGCGAGGTGCCCGGCCCGGACCTTGCGCAGCGCCTCGGCGCAGCGCCGCTCGTCCCCGTCGACTTGGGCGCCGAAGCCGCGGCGGTGCGGCAGCCGGCCCATGGCGACCACCTCGGCGACGGTGAAGTCGAACTCGGCGGAGTGCTCCTGGGTCAGCGCGGCCACCCGGCGGGCGCTCTCGCGGGCGGTGAGGGCGTGCAGGTCGTCGCCGGCCAGCCGGACCACGCCGCCGGCCGGCTTCAGCACCCGGTAGACGCAGCGCAGCAGGGTCGACTTGCCGCTGCCGTTGGGGCCTATCAGGCCGACCACCTGCCCGGCGGCGGCCGCCAGGCTCACCTCGTGGACCAGCCGGGTGCCGGCCAGCTCCACCGAGACGCCGTCGACGGCGAGGTCCTGGGCGTGCACCGGGGTCGGGTCGGTCGTCGCGGTCACCGGGCACCTCCGAAGGCCTGGCCGCGGCGGCGCATCATCACCAGGAAGGCGGGCACGCCGAGCACCGCGGTGAACACCCCGACGGGCAGTTCGGCGGGCGCCAGCAGGGTGCGCGAGGCGATGTCCACCCAGACCAGCAGCAGCGCCCCGGCGAGCGGCGCGACCACCAGCACCCGGCGGTGCCCGGCGCCGACCAGCATCCGCGCCAGGTGCGGCATCAGCAGCCCGACGAAGCCGATCGCCCCGCTGACCGCGACCACGGTGCCGGTGACGGCGGCGGTCACCACGAACAGCTCGCGGCGCAGCCGGTCCGGGTCCACGCCGAGCGAGGCGGAGGTCTCGTCGCCCATCGCGAGCGCGTCCAGCCGCCCGGCGGTGCAGGCCAGGTAGGCGAGCCCGGCCAGCACGGTGACGGCGGCGATCGGCACCTTGCCCCAGGTGGCGCCGCCGAGGCTGCCGAGCAGCCACATCATGACGTCCCGGGCGGCCTCGCCGCGGTCGGCGGCGAAGACCATCAGGGTGGTGGCGGCGGAGAAGCCGTAGGACAGCGCGGTGCCGGTGAGCACCAGCCGCAGCGGGGTGAGCCCGTACGCGGTGCGGGCCGCGACGTAGACCAGGGTCATGGCGGCCAGCGCGGAGCCGAAGGCGGAGGCGGAGATCGCCCACACCCCGAGCGAGGCGAAGGCGCCGAACAGCATCACGGCGTTGGCGCCGACGGCCGCGCCGGAGGAGATGCCGAGCACGAAGGGGTCCGCCAGCGCGTTGCGCACCAGGGCCTGGACGGCGACCCCGCAGGCGGCCAGCCCGGCGCCGACCACGGCGGCCAGCACGGTGCGCGGCAGCCGGATCTCCCAGACGATCGCGTACGCGGCCGCCTCGTCCGCGTCCAGCCGGCCGCCCGTCAGCCCGGCGCCCAGGAGCCGCAGCACCCGGGGCAGGCCGAGCCCGGAGGAGCCGAGGGCGACCCCGCAGACCAGGGAGAGCAGCAGGGCGGCGGCGAGGCCGGCGGCGAGCGGGACGACGGGTATTCGGCGAGCGGGCGGGCCGACTGCACGGTTGACGGGTGCGCGGTTCACGGGTGCGCCTTGCCTCGGGCCGGGAGCGCGCCGGGGCGGGCGCGGGCCGGGGGCGTGCCGGGGCGCCGTTCCCCTCGCAGTCCGCGGCGAGTTGTCGGGAGGTCGGCGGCCGAGGGCGATCGGGCTGGCGCGGCCGTACGGGCGGGTACGGGCCGTGCTCACCGTTGCGGGTCAGCGCCGGATTCGCACCGGACTTCCCCCTCGGACGCCCTGGCAGCATAACAGCCACTCAGGGCAGGCAACCCTTACCGGGCCGGGTCGGACGTGAACGCACGACCGCCCCCGTCCGGCGGTGCGGACGGGGGCGGTCGGGTGGCGACGCGTCAGGCTCAGGCCTGCTTGGTCTCCCAGAAGATCTTGTCGACCTGGGCGATCAGGTCGAGCAGGGCCTGGCCGGTGGCCGGGTCCGTGGACGCCTTGGCGGCCGAGGCGGCCTTCAGGGTGTCGTTGATCAGCTGGTGCAGCTGCGGGTACTTCTCGAAGTGCGGGGCCTTGAAGTAGTCGCTCCACAGCACCGAGATGTGGTGCTTGACGGCCTCGGCGCGCTGCTCCTTGATGATGACGGCGCGGGCGCGGAAGTGCGGGTCCTCGTTGGCCTGGTACTTCTCCTGGGTGGCCTTGACCGACTCGGCCTCCAGCTTGGCCTGCGCGGGGTCGTAGACGCCGCAGGGCAGGTCGCAGTGGGCGTGGACGGTGGCGCGCGGTGCAAACAGACGAGAGAACATGGGAGTCCTTCCTTAGATCGTCTTCCCGCGCCCGAGATTACCCTTCCGCCCTCCCGGTTTCGCGATCGGGCGGTGGGCCTAGGGCGAAAGACGGACCGGGAACCGGCGCAATCCGGACATCGGACGGACGGCGGTCCGTACGGCAGACTGGGGGCGCGAGCGGGGGCGGGAGGAGGAGTCGTGGCGCGGAGCACGCGAGCGGAGGGCGCCGGGGCGGGGGAGCGCGGCCCGGGCGGCGCGCTGCCGTTCGGGCTGGTCGACGTGGCGGGGCCGTCGATGGTCCCGACCCTGCGCGAGGGCGACCGGCTGCTGGTCCGCTACGGCGCGCCGATCCGGCCCGGCGCGGTGGTGGTCTTCCGGCACCCGTTCCAGCAGGACCTGCTGGTGGTGAAGCGGGCCGCCGAGCGCCGGGCCACGGGCTGGTGGCTGCTCTCCGACAATCGCCCGGTGGACAGCGACAGCCGCAGCTACGGCGCCGTCCCGGACGAGCTGGTGCTCGGCCGGGTGCTGCTGCGGCTGCGCCCGAGCCCGGTCTGGCTGGCGCCGGGGCGCCGGCTGGAGCGGCTGCTGCTCACCCCGCGGCTGGCCCGGGTGCCGGGCCTGGCCCGCCGGCTCGGCGCCTGGGTCGAGGAGGTCTAGCGGGCCGCTACGCCCGGGCCGCCGCCTCCGCCTCCAGGCGCTTGCGGGCCCGGTAGGCGGCCACGTTGGCGCGGGTCGCGCAGCGGTCCGAGCAGTAGCGGCGGGAGCGGTTGGTCGAGGTGTCCAGGTAGGCGTTGCGGCAGGGCGCGGCCTGGCAGATGCCGAGCCGGTCGGCGCCCAGCTCGGTGAGGTGGACGGCCAGGCCCATGCAGGCGACCGCGCTGAAGTGGGCGGTGGCGGTGGGGGAGTTGTCGGCCAGGTGCAGGTGCCAGCGCGGCCGCCCGGCGTCGTCCAGGTAGTCGTGCCCGGAGATCAGCGGGCTGACCGGGTACTCCATCAGCAGGCTGTTCAGCAGGTCGACGCCGCGGATCTCGTCCCCGCCGGCGGCGGCCTCGAAGACCCCGCGCAGCCGGGTCCGCACCGCCCGCAGCCGGGGCACGTCGGACTCGTCGGCGAGCGAGCGGGCCCGCGAGGAGTCGGAGAAGAGACCGCGCACCGCCTCCACGGAGGTCAGCGAGTCGGTGCCGCGCTCGGGCTCCTCGGTGTTCACCAGCCGGACGGCGAGATCGGCGTAGGCGGCGAGCTCCACAGGGGTCCTTCCAGGGGGGTCGGTAACGGGCTGACTGCCTCCAGCCTATTACCCGGGCGGGCAAAACGACGGCGCCCGGCAGGAGTGACCAGCCGGGC
>NZ_JBHUAL010000258.1:0-11862 GCF_042789775.1 Kitasatospora sp. NPDC056800
GGAGCTGCTCCCGGGGCCGCCGCCGTGCGTGCGTCGGGTCGCGACGGTCGCTGTGCGCGCGTCAGGCCGCGACGGTCGCGTTCCAGGCGGCCTCGGCGGCGGCCAGGGCGGGCGCCGGGTCGGCCGAGGTGGCGGCGGCGAGGCCGGTGAGGCAGGCGCGGACGGTGTCCAGCGAGGCGGCCCGCCCGTAGTGGTTGACCCGCAGCATCGAGCCGGCCAGCGCGCCGCCGCCCGACTGGACCGGCAGGGCCGGGTCGAGGCGGGCGGCGAGGGCGGTCGCGTCGACGCCGTCCGGGGTGCGCAGGGTGGTGGCGACCGGGGCCGCGTGGGCGTCCTCGACGACGTACGGGGCCAGGGTGCCGAGCGCGCGGACGCCGGCCCGGGTGGCGGCCGAGGCGGCGCGGTGCCGGGCGATCACGGCGGGCAGGCCGTCGGCGGCGATCCGGTCCAGGCAGGCGCCGAGCGCGAGCATCTCCAACTGGGCCGGGGCGTGCGGCAGTACGGCGCGGCCGGCGTCGGTCCAGCGCTCCTTCCAGTCCAGCAGCGAGAGGTAGGAGCGGCGCGGGGCGGCCGGGTTGGCGGCGATCCGCGCCCAGGCGCGCTCGGAGACGGACACGGCGGAGACGCCGGCCGGGCCGCCCATCGCCTTCTGGCCGCCGATGACGCACAGGTCGACGCCCCACTCGTCGGTGAGCACGGGCTCGGCGGCGACGGAGGCCACCGCGTCGAGCATCAGCAGCGCGCCGTGCTCGCGGACCACGGCGCCGATCTCGGCGACCGGGTTGGTGTTGCCGGTGGCGGCCTCGGCGTGCACCAGGGAGACGAAGTCGATCTCCGGGTTCGCCTCCAGGGCCGCGGCGACCTGCTCGGCGCTCACCGCGCTGTCGAAGGGCACGGCCAGGTCGACGACCTTCGCCCCGCAGGAGCGCAGCCAGTTGCCGAAGGTCTGCCCGTACGGGCCGGTGACGACGTTGAGGGCGGTCGAGCCGGGGTGCGCGGCGCCGCGGATCGCGGCCTCCAGGGGCAGCAGCGCCTCGCCCTGGGTGACGATCACGTCGGCCCCGGTGTGCAGCAGGGCGGCCACCTGGTCCTCGATCGCCGCGAACTCGGCGGCGCTGAGCGGGGGCAGGTCGAGGAAGGGGCTCACGTCGGTATCGCCTTTCGCGGGGTTTCGCGGGAGTCGCGCGGGGGCCGCGCGGGGGTCGTGCGGGGGTCGTGCGGGGTGGGGGTGCGGAAACGAGTCTGCCGCATTGTGACTGCTTACACGGAACCCGCCCGTCGGTAGAGTGCGGCCATGAGCGATGGCGCGGTGCTGCACGTGCGGGGTCGGGTGCTGGTCGGTCCGCAGGACGTCCGGGACGAACTCTGGGTGGTGGACGGCCGGGTGAGCTTCACCCGCCCGCCGACCGCCGGGGACGTCCGGACGGTGACCGGCTGGGTGCTGCCCGGCCTGGTGGACGCGCACTGCCACGTCGGCCTGGACGCGCACGGCGCGGTGGACGCCGAGACCAGCGAGAAGCAGGCGCTCACCGACCGGGACGCCGGCACCCTGCTGATCCGCGACGCCGGCTCGGCCGCCGACACCCGGTGGATCGACGACCGCGAGGACCTGCCCCGGATCATCCGGGCCGGGCGGCACATCGCCCGCACCCGCCGCTACATCCGCAACTACGCGCACGAGATCGAGCCCGGCGACCTGGCCGCCTACGTCCGGGCCGAGGCCCGGCGCGGGGACGGCTGGGTGAAGCTGGTCGGCGACTGGATCGACCGCGAGCGCGGCGACCTCGCCGCCTGCTGGCCCGGCGACGCGCTGGCCGAGGCGATCGCGGCGGCGCACGAGGAGGGCGCCCGGGTCACCGCGCACTGCTTCTCCGCCGAGTCGCTGCCGGACCTGCTGGCGGCCGGGATCGACTGCGTCGAGCACGCCACCGGCCTGACCGAGGAGCTGATCCCGGTCTTCGCCGAGCGCGGGGTGGCGATCGTGCCGACCCTGGTCAACATCGCGACCTTCCCGGACCTCGCGGCCGGCGGCGAGGCCAAGTTCCCGGCCTGGTCGGCGCACATGCGGCGGCTGCACGAGCGCCGGTACGCCACGGTGGGCGCCGCGCACGACGCGGGCATCCCGGTGTTCGTCGGCACCGACGCGGGCGGCTCGCTGGCGCACGGGCTGGTCGCGGAGGAGGTGGCGGAGCTGGTGAAGGCGGGGCTGAGCCCGGCCGAGGCGCTGTCGGCGGCGAGCTGGGGAGCGCGCGCGTGGCTGGGGCGGCCGGGGCTGGAGGAGGGCGCGCCGGCGGACTTCGTGGTGTACGCGCAGGACCCGCGGGCGGACGTCCGGGTGCTCGCGGACCCGCGGCTGGTGGTGCTGCGGGGGCGGCCGGTCGGGTAGCCGCGCCGGGGTTCCGCCGCGGGGCCGGGGAGGGTGTCCGGGCGGGGGTGCCGCCGGCCCCGGGCCGGCCCGCCGCTGGGGTTCCGCCGGCCCGCCGGGCCCTTTCGATCACATGATCATCCGCTGAAAGCCGTGTCGGTGTAGGCCGATAGGGTGGCGACCATGGCACCGCGTCCACTGAACGAGATCGTCGAGCCCGGCTGGGCCACCGCCCTGGAACCCGTCGCCGGACGGGTCGCCGCGATGGGCGACTTCCTGCGCTCCGAGCTGACCGCAGGCCGTACCTACCTGCCCTCCGGCCCGAACGTGCTGCGCGCCTTCCAGCAGCCCTTCGCCGACGTGCGGGTGCTGATCGTCGGGCAGGACCCGTACCCGACCCCCGGCCACGCCGTCGGGCTCAGCTTCTCGGTGGCGCCGGAGGTCCGGCCGATCCCGGCGAGCCTGATCAACATCTACCGGGAGTACGGCACCGACCTGGGCCTGCCGGAGCCGTCCAACGGGGACCTCACCCCGTGGACGAACCAGGGCGTGCTGCTGCTCAACCGGGTGCTCACCGTCCAGCCGCGCAAGAGCGGCGGGCACCGGGGCAAGGGCTGGGAGGCGGTCACCGAGCAGGCGATCCGGGCGCTGGTGGCGCGCGGCGGCCCGCTGGTGGCGATCCTGTGGGGGAGCGACGCCCGCAACCTGCGGCCGCTGCTGGGCAACGTCCCGTCGGTGGAGTCGGTGCACCCCAGCCCGATGTCGGCCGACCGGGGCTTCTTCGGCTCGCGGCCGTTCAGCCGGGCCAACGAGCTGCTGGTGCGGCAGGGGGCGCAGCCGGTGGACTGGCGGCTGCCCTAGGGCCTGTCGTCGAACTCGCGTCTGCGGGGCGCCGCCGGGGCACGCACCTCGCCGCGTTGTCGTCGGTCGCCAATGGCCCCCAGCCTTCGGCCGGGAGGTGCCCCCACCGCAGTGGCTCCCTCCTCCGCCTTGCGATGCACGCACCCCAACGCCGCCCCGCCCGCCCTCCGGGCGGACGACGGGAGCTTGAAGACAGGCCCAGGCCCTCCCGCCCTGGGGCGTCCCACCCCCACGACCGTGATACAAATACCGGTATAAGAATTGGATCCAGGGGAGAGAAGCACCATGGTCGAACTCAAGTCGGACGCCGGGCTGGCCGCGATGCGCGAGGCCGGGCGGGTGGTGGCGGACGCGCTGGCGGCCGTCCGGGAGCAGGCGGCGGTCGGGGTGAGCCTGCTGGAGCTGGACGAGGTGGCGCGGGGCGTGCTCAAGGCGGCCGGGGCCACCTCGCCGTTCCTCGGCTACCGTCCGGCCTTCGCGCCCGTCCCGTTCCCGGCCGTCATCTGCGCCTCGGTGAACGACGCCGTGGTGCACGGCATCCCGGACGGCTACCGGCTGCGCGACGGCGACCTGGTGAGCATCGACTGCGGCGCCCTCCTGGACGGCTGGGCCGGGGACGCGGCGGTCAGCTTCACCGTCGGCACCGCCCGGCCCGAGGACACCGCCCTGATCGAGACCACCCGGCGCGCCCTGGAGGCCGGCATCGCCGCCGCCGTGGTCGGCAACCGCACCGGCGACATCGCCCACGCCATCGGCGCCGTCGCCCGCGCCGGCCGGTACGGCCTGCTGGACGGCTACGGCGGCCACGGCATCGGCCGCCGGATGCACGAGGACCCGCACGTGCCCAACGAGGGCCGCCCGGGCCGGGGTTACCCGCTGCGCCCCGGTCTGGTGCTGGCGATCGAGCCGATGCTGCTGGCCGGCGGCCGCGACGACCACCGCACCGACCCGGACGGCTGGACCCTGCGCACCGTCGACGGCGCCCGGGCCGCCCACGTCGAGCACACCGTCGCCATCACCGAGGACGGCCCGCGGATCCTCACCCTGCCCTGATCCGGAAGGACTTAGGCTCGGGCCATGACCAAAGCTGTGATGTTCGACTTCTCCGGCACCCTCTTCAGGGTCGTCTCCACCGCCGAGTGGCTGGCGGCCCACCTCGCCGCCACCGGCCTCGCCCTGCCCGCCGGGGAGGAGGCCGAACTGATAGCCCGGCTGGAGGAGTTCGGCGCCCTGCCCGGCGGTGTGCCGCCGCGCCGCATCCCGCCGGAGGTCCAGCAGGCCTGGGACACCCGCGACTTGACCCCCGAGCTGCATCGCACCGCGTACACCGCGCTGACCCGCGCCGCCGAGCCGCCCTCGGCCATCGACGTGGACGCCCTCTACGAGTCCCACCTGGCGCCCGCGAGCTGGCGCCCGTACCCGGACGCCGCCCCCGTGCTGCGCGAGCTGCGCCGCCGGGGCGTGCCGGTCGCCGTGGTGAGCAACATCGCCTGGGACCTGCGGCCGGTCTTCCGCGCGTACGGCCTGGAGGAGCTGGTCGACGTCTACGTGCTGTCGTACGAGGTCGGTGCCCAGAAGCCCGACCCGGTGATCTTCGAGACCGCCTGCGAGCGGCTCGGCCTCGCCCCGGCGGACGTCCTGATGGTCGGCGACGACCGGACCTGCGACGGCGGCGCGACCGCGCTCGGCTGCGGCTTCCACCCGGTCGAGCACCTGCCGGTCGACCGGCGGCCGGACGCCCTCACGCCGCTGCTGGCCGTCCTGTCCGGGTGATCCGGGTGATCCGGGTGATCCGGGTGGGACGGGCGGGACGGGTGACGGAGGACACGAGGTGGTGCCCCGGGGGCCCGGAGTACCGTGCGGGGCATGAGTGATCAGGACTTCACCACGCACATCACCGTCCGCGGGTACGAGACCGACTCCCAGGGGCACCTGAACCAGGCGGTCTACCTCCAGTACGCCGAGCACGCCCGCTGGGAGTACCTCCGGGCGGCCGGGGTCCGCCAGGCGGACCTGGTCGCCAAGGGGGTCGGCCCGGTGGTCCTGGAGACCACGGTCAAGTACCTGCGGGAGCTGCGCGCGGGCGACTCGGTGGCGGTCAGCTGCTCGTTCACCTGGCGGGACGGCAAGACCTTCCAGGTGGTGCAGCGGCTGGTCCGCGAGGACGGCGTGCTGGCCGCCGAGATCACCGGTGTCGGCGGCATCCTCGACCTGGCGGAGCGCAGGCTGGTCGCCGACCCGCGCGAGCCGCTGCGCGCCCTGGCCGCCGAACCGGGCCTGCTCGGCCTCTGAGCCGGACCGGACCCCGCCGCACCGCTCCCACCACCCCCACCCCGCGCGGCCGGAGACCGCGGCCGGAAGCGGTCTCCGCCCCCTCCCCGACGCCCGGGGGATTTCCCCACCCCCGACCGGCCCGCTGCCCGCATGGTTCCAAGTCCCGTGCCCCAGCAGACTCTTGGGCATGACGAAGCCCACCCGCACCACAGCCGCCCGCACCACCCCCACCCGCACCGTCACCGCCGCGTTCACCGCGGCCGCCGCCCTGGCCGTGACCGCGCTGAGCGCCCTGCCCGCCGGTGCGGCCGAGAGCGCGAAACCCGGGAGGGAGGGCCTCGCCTGGGCCGCATGTCCGGGCGCCCCGGCCGACAGCCCCCAACGGTGCGCCGAGGTCACCGTCCCGCTGGACTACGCCGATCCGGACGGCGCCCGCGTCACCCTCGCCGTCTCCCGGATCAGCGCCGCCGACCCCGGTCGGCGCCGAGGCGTCCTGCTGGCCGTCCCCGGCGGACCGGGAGGTTCCAGCCTCGACCTCGTCCACGGCATGGCCGGGCGCCTGCCCCAGTCCGTCCGGGACCGCTACGACGTGGTCGGCTTCGACCCGCGCGGCGTCGGCCGCTCCACCCCGGTCAGCTGCGGCCTCGACCCCGCCGACCTGTCGATGGTCAAACTGCGTCCCTGGCCCGCCGCCGACGGCTCGATCGACGGGAACCTGGCCACCGCCCGCCGCATCGCCGACACCTGCGCGCGCAACGGCGGCCCGGTGCTGCGCAGCATCTCCACCGCCAACGAGGCCCGCGACCTCGACGGCATCCGCCGCGCCCTCGGCGAGCGCCGCCTCTCCCTCTGGGGCGTCTCGTACGGCACCTACGCGGGCGCCGTCTACACCACCATGTTCCCGGAGCGGACCGACCGGGTCGTGCTGGACAGCAACGACGACCCGGACCCGTCGCGGGTCGGGCGCGGCTGGCTGGACGCCTACGGCCGGGGCGTCGAGGACCGCTTCCCGGACTTCGCGAGGTGGGCGTCCGCGCCGGACAACCCGGACCGGGTCGCGGACACCCCCGAGGAGGTCCGCCCGCTCTTCCTCGACCTCGCCGCCCGCCTCGACCGGGCCCCGCTGCCCTGGCCGGGCGCCAACCCGGCGGAGCTGAACGGCAACGTGCTGCGCCAGGCCCTGCTGGACGGCATGAACGCGGACGCCCGCTTCCCGGACGTCGCGGGGCTGATGCTGGCCGGTCTCGGCCGCCGTCCGCTGCCCGCCCCGGTGGTGCCGCCGGAGGCGGCGGTGCAGAACACCATCGCCGTCTCGGTCGGGACCCTCTGCAACGACGTCCGGTGGCCCGCCGACCCGGCCGGCTACGCCAAGGCCGTGACCGCCGACCGCGCCGCCCGCCCGCTCACCGCCGGCCTGCCGGTGAACGTGATGCCCTGCGCCTTCTGGCCGTTCGCGCCCGCCGAGCCGCCGGTGCGGGTCACCGACCGGGGCCCGTCCAACGTGCTGCTCACGCAGAACCTGCGCGACCCCGCGACGCCGTACACCGGCGCGCTCAAGCTGCGTGCGGCGTTCGGGGACCGGGCGCGGATGGTGACGGTGGACTCGGGCGGCCACGACGTGTACCGGGCCAACGGGAACGCCTGCGGCGACGAGGTGGTGACGGACTACCTGGTCACCGGCCACCGCCCGGCCCGGGACGTCTTCTGCCCGGCCGGCTGAGCGGGTTCGGCTGAGCGGAACCGGCCGAGCGAGGTCGGCCGGGCGGCGCGCGGGGGCAACGGGCCGTGGACGAACGGTCCTTGCCCCGTCGTGCACGTCCGTTCGACCCTCGGGAATGAGTCGAATCCGTCGCGATTTTGTGACAATCCTTCGCCAACACCCGCTCCCCACGGCCTGTTCACGGCCGTAATGTTCGATCTATGTCACCGAAGAGCCGCATACCCGCCGCTTCGGACCCGGGCGACACCTGGGTGCCGCGACCGAGGCGCCGCGAGACCCCGATCGGCTTCCTGGGCCACGCGGCCACCTTCCTCGGCTCCAGCGTGCTGGGCGGGGTGCTGCTGGCGGGCCTGATCCTCCCGGCGGCCGGGGCGGTCGGGCTCGGCGCGAAGAACGGCGCCGAGGGCTTCGAGAGCATCCCCGACGACTTCAGGACCCCGCCGCTGAGCCAGGCGACGCAGATCTTCGACGCCAACGGCGGCCTGATCGCCAAGGTCTACGAGCGCGACCGCACCGTCATACCCGCCGACCAGATGTCCCCGCTGATCCGCACGGCGCAGGTGGACATCGAGGACGCCCGGTTCTACGAGCACGGCGCCGTCGACCTCAAGGGCATCCTGCGCGCGATCACCAAGAACGCGGAGAGCGGCGCCGCCGTCCAGGGCGCTTCCACCCTGACCCAGCAGTACGTGAAGAACGTCAACGTGGAGAAGGCCGGGGACGACGCCGACGCGGTGCGCGAGGCGCAGCGCAAGACCCTCGGCCGCAAGATCCAGGAACTCCGGTACGCCATCAAGCTGGAGGAGGACCTGAGCAAGGAGCAGATCCTCACCAACTACCTCAACATCACCTTCTACGGCCACCAGGCGTACGGCATCCAGGCCGCCTCCCAGCGCTACTTCAGCAAGGACGCCAAGGACCTCAGCCTGCCCGAGGCGGCGATGCTCGCCGGGCTGGTGCAGAACCCGTCCCAGTACGACCCGAAGCTGCACCCGGTGGCCGCGCAGAAGCGCCGCGACACCGTCATCGACAAGATGGTGGAGAACAAGCACATCACCGCGGACCAGGCCAGGGAGGCGAAGGCCGCCCCGCTCGGCCTCAACTACCGGGACCCGCAGAACGGTTGCATCACCGCCAAGGCCGGCATGGGCTTCTTCTGCGACTACGTGCGGCACGTGGTCAAGCAGGACCCGGTGTTCGGCAAGAGCTCGGCCGAACGCAAGAAGCTGTGGGACACCGGCGGCCTGAACATCTACACCACGATGGACCCGGACAAGCAGGCCGCCGCCCAGAACGCCGTCTCCACCAAGGTGTACGTCACCGACCCGGTCTCGGCCGCGATGACGATGGTCGAGCCCGGCAGCGGCAAGATCCTGTCGATGGCGCAGACCCGCCCGTACGGCCTGGCCAAGGAGAAGAACGAGACCGTCGTCAACTACAACGTGGACGCGGCGATGGGCGGCGGCATCGGCTTCCAGCCCGGCTCCAACTTCAAGCCGATCGTGGCCGCCGCGGCCCTGGAGGCCGGCCTGTCGCCCACCCAGCGGTACGACTCGCCGAACCGGATGGACTGGCCGACGATGAAGACCTGCGACGGCACCTGGAAGAACCTCAGCAAGGGCAAGAAGGAGGGGACCATCCCCAACGAGAGCGCCGGTGAGGTCGGCCCGTACGAGCTCAAGCAGGCCATGGCGCTCTCCGTGAACACCTACTTCGTGCAGATGGAGCAGGAGATCGGCCTCTGCGCGGTCAAGCAGATGGCCAACAAGCTGGGCATGGAGGGCAAGGCGAACGGCGAGCCGCTCCAGGAACTGCCCGCGCTCGGCCTCGGCACCCAGGAGGTCAGCCCGCTGACCATGGCCAACGTGTACGCGACCTTCGCCGCCCGGGGCACCTACTGCGCGCCGCTGGCGATCAACAGGATCACCACCGTGGACGGCACCGACGTCCCGGTGCCCCCGGTCCACTGCTCCCCGGCGATGTCCGAGGACACCGCCGACGTGATCAACAGCGTGCTGCTCGGGGTGACCGAGAAGGGCGGCACGGCGCGCGACCTCGGCCTGGACGACGGCCGCCAGATCGCCGGCAAGACCGGGACGACGGACGAGAAGAAGTCGGCCTGGTTCACCGGCTACACGGGCAACCTGGCGGGCTCGGTCTGGCTGGGCAGCCCGGGCACCAAGGTGCCGATGCGCAACATCCGGATCGGCGGCAAGTACCAGGCCGAGGTCTTCGGCGCCACCGGCCCCGGGCCGATCTGGCAGCAGGCGATGAGCGACGCCGTCCGGAGCATGCCGGAGAAGCCGTTCGCCACCGTCCGCATCCCGGACCCGCCCCGGCGGGACGCCAACTGCACCACCGCCAGCGGCTCGCCGGGCTCGGTCACCTGCAGCGGCGCGCCCGCCACCGGGGGCCCGGGCAACACCGGCCGGCCGCGCGACACCGGCCCGACGACCGGCCGCACCGCGCCGTCCGCCCCGCCCGGCACCACCGACCCGTCGGACCAGTGACCCCGAGGAGCAGCGACTCCGAGGAGCGGTGACCCCGACGACCGGTGAACTGCCCGGCCCCGCCTGAGTACCCGTACCCAGGCGGGGCCGGTTACCGCGCCTCGACCGGTTCGCCGCTGTCCTGGTCGAGGTTGAACACCCGCCGGTAGGAGTCGGTCACCACGGTGATCTGCGAGCGCCCGGTCCAGCTCGCCTCCACCAGCCGGGCGTCGCCCGGGCGCCGGCCGATGTCCGCCAGCGACCAGCGCCGGGCCGACCAGCCCTCGCCGCTCTCCAGCAGCACCTGCCAGCGCTCGTCCGGGCCCGGCCCGGTGGCGTACGAGCGGTGCACCACCACCAGGGCCCGCTCGGCCCCGGCCGGGGCGTCCTCCCGGCTGCGGGTCTCGGCCGCCGACACCTTGTGCGCGGCCAGCACGCCGAGCAGGAACACCACCCCGGCGGTCACCGTGACCGCCCGGGTGGCCGTCCGCACGGCGGCGCGCGGGTCACTCAGCCAGGCGGCCGCGATCAGCGCCGCCAGCGCCCCGCCGATCAGCAGTTCCGGCTGGTTGAGCAGGTCGGCGACCAGCATCAGCCCGCCCGAGCGGCTCTCCCACTGGCCCTCGGTGTAGAGCAGGACGGCGGCCAGCCCGCTGCCCGCCAGCAGCCGGACCAGGACGCGCCTGGTCCGGGACGTCCGTCGGTTCATCGTCCCCCGGTTCATCGTCCCCGCGCCCCCGTTCCCCCCGTCGCCGCGGTCACAGCCCGGCGAGCAGTTCGCGGCCCTCCGGCCAGTCGCCCAGTCCGGAGTCGGAGTTGAGGTGCCCGTACGCGCCCGGCTCGACGTACCGGGCGCCCCAGGCGGCGGCGAACGCGCGGGCCCGCTCGGCCGAGACCCACGGGTCGTCGGTCGAGGAGACCACGACGGCCGGGAACGGGAACCGCTCCAGCGCCACCGGGCGGAAGTTCACCAGCTCCGGGACCTCGGCGGTGTCGACGTCCGCCGGGGCGACCAGCAGCGCGCCCCGGACGGCGGCGGTCCGCTCGGCGGAGGCGGTGGCGACCCAGTGGGCCGCGGTGACGCAGCCCAGGCTGTGGGCGACCAGCACCACCGGGCCTTCGGCGGCGGCCGCGGCCACCGCGGCGTCCACCCGGGCCACCCAGTCCGTCCGCTCCGGGTGGTCCCAGTCCGCCTGCTCGACCCGGCGGAAGGACTCCGGCCCGGCCGCCTCCCAGCGGGTCTGCCAGTGCTCGGGGCCGGAGTTCTGGTAGCCGGGGAGGACGAGGTAGGTGGTGCGGTCGGGCATGGGCTCCTCCGGGAGCGGGACGGTCGTGGGCAGCAGGAGTCTAGGACGCGGGCCGCCGACCCCCGCAGCCGGGCGCCCGACCAGGCGCGCACTCCCCGCAACCGGCGCGCGTAGCTCCGTATGCGCCGTCGTACGCCCGGTGCGCCCCGTTGCCAACGGTGTCGCCGGTACGGGAGGTTGGACCGGGCCCGGGCCGGCCGCCACCGCCCGGCGCCCGTACCCGATCCGAGGCTCGACCACGTGGAGGGATGTCGGCGATGACATCGAAGATCCTGCTCGTCACCGGGGACGCCGCCGAGTCACTGGAGGTGTTCTACCCCTACCAGCGGCTGCGCGAGGAGGGCTACCAGGTCGACATCGCGGCCCCGACGAAGAAACGCCTCCAGTTCGTGGTGCACGACTTCGTCGAGGGCTTCGACACCTACACCGAGAAGCCCGGCTACACCTGGCCCGCCGACGTGGCCCTCGCCGACGTCGACCCGGCCGACTACGCGGCCCTGGTCATCCCCGGCGGCCGCGCCCCCGAGTACCTGCGCAACGACCCGGACGTACAGCGGATCGCCCGGCACTTCTTCGCCGAGGACAAGCCCGTCGCCCAGATCTGCCACGGCCCGCTGATCACTGCCGCCGCCGGCCTGCTGGACGGCCGCCGCAGCTCCGCCTACCCGGCGCTGGCCCCGGACATCAAGGCGGCGGGCGCCGAGTTCGTGGACGGCGAAGCGGTGGTGGACGGCGTCGTCGTCTCGGCCCGCGCCTGGCCCGACCACCCGGCCTGGCTGCGGGCCTTCATCGAGGTCCTGCGCACCAAGGCGCCGCTCGCCTAGCGCTGATCCCGGAGCCGGACCC
>NZ_JBHUAL010000259.1:0-11657 GCF_042789775.1 Kitasatospora sp. NPDC056800
CTGGGGGTTTGCCGGCCCTCTGGGGTTTGTCGCGTTCCGCCCCCCCCGGCCGGGGCCCCCCGCCCCGGCCCCCCGCGGGCCCGACCCCCGCCGCGGCCCCGGGGCCACGGTTCCGCCGGGGGGCCGCGGTCGGCACGGGCACGGCTGGCCTCAGGCGGTGGCCGCCTTCAGCGCGATGTCGGTGCGGTGCTGGCCGCCCTTGAGGGAGATCCGGTCCACCGCGGCGTACGCGCGCTCGCGCGCCTCGGCCAGGTCGGCGCCGGTCGCGGTGACCGACAGCACGCGGCCGCCGGCGCTCAGCACTTGGCCGTCCTCGCCCGCCGTCGTCCCGGCGTGCAGCACGAACGCGGTGCCGTCCGCCTCGGCCTCGGCCAGGCCGTCGATCGGGTCGCCGGTGCGCGGGGCGGCCGGGTAGCCCTCGGAGGCGACGACCACGGTGACGGCCGCGCCCTCGTCCCAGCGCAGCGGCTCCAGCTGGTCCAGGGTGCCGTTGGCGGAGGCCAGCAGCACGCCCGCCAGCGGGGTGCGCAGCCGGGCCAGCACGACCTGGGTCTCCGGGTCGCCGAAGCGGGCGTTGAATTCGATCACCCGGGTACCGCGCGAGGTGAGCGCCAGGCCCGCGTACAGCAGGCCGGAGAACTCGGTGCCGCGGCGGCGCAGCTCGTCCACGGTCGGCTGGAGGACGGTCTCCAGGACCTCCTCGACCAGCCCGGCGGGCGCCCACGGCAGCGGCGAGTAGGCGCCCATGCCGCCGGTGTTGGGGCCCTCGTCGCCGTCCAGCGCGCGCTTGAAGTCCTGGGCGGGCTGGAGCGGGACGACGGTGGTGCCGTCGGTGATCGCGAACAGCGAGACCTCGGGGCCGTCCAGGTACTCCTCGATGACCACGCGCTCGCAGGCGGCGGCGTGCGCCAGCGCCTCCGCGCGGTCGGAGGTGACCACGACGCCCTTGCCGGCGGCCAGGCCGTCGTCCTTCACCACGTACGGGGCGCCGAAGGCGTCCAGCGCCTCGGCCGCCTCGGCGGCGGTGGTGCAGACGTAGGAGCGGGCGGTGGGCACGCCGGCCGCGGCCATCACGTCCTTGGCGAAGGCCTTCGAGCCCTCCAGTCGGGCGGCCGCCGCGGACGGGCCGAACACCGGGACGCCGGCCGCGCGCACGGCGTCCGCGACGCCGGCCACCAGCGGGGCCTCCGGCCCGACCACCACCAGGGCGGCGCCGAGCCGGCCGGCCAGCGCGGCGACCTGCGCACCGTCCAGCTGGTCGACCGGGTGGACCGTCGCGACCTGCGCGATCCCGGCGTTGCCCGGGGCACAGTGCAGTTCGGACACAGCGGGATCTTGGGACAGAGAGCGGCACAGGGCGTGTTCGCGGGCGCCGCCGCCGATGACGAGGACCTTCACGCCTGGCAGCGTAGTCGGTGGCCTGTTCCGGCCGCTCTCCGGTCCCGTCGGATCCTCCAGGCGGAACGCTCCGTACGCCGAGCACACTGGAGGATCGTCCAAGCCCGACCGGGCCGATTCGGCGACGGGTGCCCGGGTCACGACGGCGGGTCACCGGACCCTCGCTCGGACGGGTGAAATCTCGCCGACCCCCGCAACCCGCCCACCTCGGGTTCCGTTGGCCGAAACCGGTAACGATCAGCGGAGAAGCGCCCCCACGGTCAGCCATTTGGCGGTAAGAAGTGCTGTTGGAGAACCACCGGCGGACACCACGTCAGCCGTTGCGCCGACAGACCCAGCAGTCCGCCCGCCACAGGGAGCCCCACAGGTGAGCCAGCCGGAAATGCAGCCCGAGGAGAGTGCCTGGGGCAAGGAGATCGGCGAGGAGGACCCGCCCGCCGCCGCCGTCGTCCGACGGGCCTCCACCCGACGCCGGGACGATCTGAGCACCCGACAGTTCCCGCTCGGGGACTGGGGCGAGCCCGCCGAACGGCTGGAGGAGCTCTACCGCTGGTCCGAGGAGCGGGCGGTCGAGGCCATCGAGTGGTACCGCCGGGACCGGATCTGGAAGCGCCGCTGGGCGCGCCTGCTGCGGTTCGGCGCGGCCGGCTTCGCGGTGGGCGGGGTGACCGCCCCGCTGGTCGACCTGGCCGGCGCCTTCGCGAACGGCACCGGCTGGGGCTACGTCGGCTTCGCGCTCTCCGCCGGCTGCCTGGCCGTCGACCGGGTCTTCGGCCTCACCTCCGGCTGGATGCGGGACGTCTCCACCGGACAGGCGCTGCAACGCCGCCTGGAGGCCTTCCAGTTCGACTGGGCGTCGGAGTGCGTGCGCGAGGTGCTCGGCCCGACCGAGGGCACCGCGGGCGAAGCCGCCGAACGCTGCCTGGGCGTGCTGCGCCGGTTCTGCGAGGACGTCTCCGACATGGTCCGCTCCGAGACCTCGGAGTGGATGCTGGAGTTCCGCGCCTCGATGACCCAGCTGCCCACCCAGTCCGGCGGGGCCTGGGGCGGGCGCAGCGAGCCCGGGGTGGGCGCCCAGGTGCGGGTGCTGCCGCCGCCGGGCACCCGGCCCACCATGCCGCGTCAGCGGCCGCCGGAGGGGCCGCTGCGCTAGCGGTCGGGGCCGGGAGCCGGATCGCGACTCGGGGCTCGGGGCTCAGGACCCAGGGCTCAGGGCTCAGGGCTCAGGGCTCAGGGCTCAGGCGAAGACGATCATCGAGCCCTGGGCGACGCTCCTGGTCGCCGCCGCGTACAGGCCCGACCAGGCGTGCCGCTCCCGGGCGAAGGGGTGGACGTCGTCGATCGGCGGCCCGAACGGCTGCTCCAGGCCGGTCGGGCCGAGCGGCCGGGTCGGGTCCGGCGGGTTGAGCGGGTCGATGCCCAGCGCCGGTGCGACGGCCTGGAGTTCGCGCAGCAGCCCGTGGCTGGAGCCGAGCGGGCCGCCGGAGGCGAGCAGCGTCTCGTCCACCAGCGGCACCGCGAACTCGACCGGCACGTACGCGCCGGCGTGGTCGAAGTGCCAGACCAGGTGCGACTGTTCGGCGCCGCTCTCGAACATCTCCAGCAGCTGCTCGTAGTCGCCGCCGAGCGTGTCGACCGGGGTGATGTCCAGTCCGGTGAGGCCCAACAGGTAGGCGCGGCGCAGGAAGTGCAGCGAGTCGTAGTCGAAGGCGGCTATCGGCTCGACCGCACCGCTGATGCCCGGGACGAACTGGTAGACCGGCACCTCGGGCAGCCCGCGCGAGGCCAGCACCGCGTTGTAGAGCGCGAGGTCGTCCCGGAAGGGGTTGTCGGGACTGTGGCTCAGCACGTCCACCAGCGGGACGAGCCAGAGGTCGCAGGCCATGGCCGGCAGTTCCTCTCCGGAGGCGGGGATCGCCCGCGGAGACGGGGCGACGACGGGGGCTTGGGTCGGTACCCGGACGGCCCGTTGGCGGGGCGCCCGGTCCGACGCCCGCCCACCCTACCGGCCCGGCGCGGCGTGCGGGTCGGACCGCCCCCGCGGGGCCTCCGGGGGCGGCTCGGGCAGCCGCCGGCCGAACCGGCCGTACGGCGTCGCGCGCGGCTGCGGCACCAGGCCGAGGCCCAGTCCCAGTTCACGGCCGAGCTCCCGGCCGACCTCGTCGCTGCGGCGGCTCCGCTCGGCGCGGGCCGCGCCGGGCCCGGCGGCGGACTCGGCGGCCGGCTCCGGCGGGGCCGGCGGCGCGGGCGGCGGCTCGACCGGCACCGCCGGCGGCTCCTCCCCGGCGAACTCGGTGAGCAGCCCGAGGACCGTCACCGACTCCAGCGGCTGTCCGGCCAGCCCGGCCAGCAGCCGGACGGTGTACAGGTTGTACTCGCAGATGATCCGGTGCGCGGCGAGCGGGTCGCGGGCCTCGATCGCCTCGACCAGGTCCGGGTGGCGCTCCCAGCAGACCCCGCCCAGCGCGGGCAGCTCCCGCAGGTAGCGGGCGGCGAACATCCAGGACTGCACCCGCAGCCAGTCCAGGTAGTCGGCGATCCGGCGGTTGCCGAGCAGTGCGCCGACCTCCTGCCAGAACCGGCGGTCGCAGCCCACCATCACGTCCAGGTTCCCGGCCCGGGCGGCCCGCACCGCCGCGTCGGCCCGGCGGTGCAGCGAGGACAGCCGGCTGAGGTCGGGCAGCGCCCGGCGGGCGGTGTACTGGCGGTGGAAGCTGTCGGTGATCAGGACCCGGGACTCGAAGATCTCCAGGAAGTCGTCCCAGCCGAGCTCGGGCACGGTGAAGCCGCGGTGGTGCTCGGCCCGCAGCAGGCCCTGCGCGCCGAGGTCGACCAGGGCCTCGCGGGCCGGGGTCGCGGAGACGCCGTACAGCTCGGCGATCTCCTTGACGGTGAAGTTGCGGCCGGCCGCGAGTCGGCCGGCCATCATCTCCTCGCGCAGCGCGCCGGCGATCTGCTCGCGCAGGCTGTTGCGGTGGATGACGGGACGGGGGGTGTCGCCTGCGCCGTTGTCAGGCATGGGCGCGACCTCCTCGGGCGGGCCGACCGGGCAGGCCCTCGTACGGGCCGGCGGGGAACACGACGAGTGCTCATCTTCTCAAACCCGATCGACCCAGGTACGAACCAACCCTCCGGAACGCCGTCCGCGGCGCCCCGGCGCCGTCCCGACCGCGCCCCGTCCCCCGCTCCCGCCGCCGCGCCGGCCCCCGCTCCGGGCGCCGCTCCGGCTCAGCGCTGGACCGGCGCCGGGATCCCCAGCAGGCGGTCCCGCAGCACCGGGAACTCCTCGCGCGCCTTGGCCACCTCGGCCGGGTCGAACTCGACCGTCAGGACCTCCTCGTCCGCCCCCGCCTCGGCCAGCACCCGGCCCCACGGGTCCACCACGATGCTGTGCCCGGCCTGCTCGACCCCGGCGTGCGTCCCGGCGGTGTTGCAGGCCAGCACGAAGGCCTGCTCCTCCACCGCCCGGGCCCGGGCCAGCAGCGTCCAGTGCTCGCGCCGCCGGGCCGGCCAGGCCGCCGGGACCACCAGCAGCTGCGCGCCGGCGTCCAGCAGCGCCCGGAACAGCTCCGGGAAGCGCAGGTCGTAGCAGGTGGCCAGGCCCAGCGTGGCGAAGTCGGTGGGCGCGGTGACGATCTCCTGCCCGGCGCCCATCACCACCGCCTCGCCGCTGTCGAAGCCGAAGCGGTGGATCTTGCGGTACGTGTGCACCAGCTCGCCGTCCGGGGAGAACAGCAGCGAGGTGTTGTAGATCGGACCGTCCGGATCGCGTTCGACGATCGAACCGGCGTGCAGCCAGACCCCGGCGGCCCGGGCGGCGGCCGACATCACGTCCGAGGTGGGCCCGTCCAGCGTCTCCGCGCCGTCCGACCAGAGGTCGTAGGCGAAGCCGCCGAGCGGCCACAGCTCCGGGAGGACCACCAGGTCGGCACCCTGTTGCGCCCGCACCAGGGCGGCCGCCCGAGCCCTCCGCTCGGCGGGCGGCTCCGCGTCGGAGACCGCGAGTTGGATCAATGAAGCGCGCACAGTACCACCGTCCACGGCAAGAGACCTACGATCGTCACCCGAAAGCGCTGCCCAGCTGTCTCCCGGCAGCGTAACGTGCGGTTAGCGTGTGCGCCGGGAAAGCCGGACCATCCCGGTCGGCCGTGACGGCGGGGCACAGGCGGCAAGGAAGCTGACGGAGGGCCGGAGATTCCCGTGACGGACAACCAGACCGTGCAGGCTTACACCGAGGCGTGGACCCAGACCATCGAGTCCATATCGGAGCTGGTCGCCCCCCTTCCCGAGGGCTCCTGGAACCGGGCCACCGAGTGTCCGGGCTGGTCCGTCCGGGACGTCGTCTCGCACGTGATCGCGGTCGAGTCCGACCTGCTCGGCGACCCCCGCCCGATCCACTCGCTGCCGCGTGACCTCCGTCACGTGACCTCCGAGTTCGCCCGCTACGTCGAACTCCCGGTCGACAAGCGCCGCTGCCACACCGCGCTGGAGATGACCAGCGAGCTGGAGTACACGATCATCCGGCGCTCCCGGGCGCTGCGGAACGCCAAGCAGACGCCCGAGGAGCCGGTGCGCTGGCCGGCCGGGCCGCTGGCCAGGGACGTCCCGTACCACGAGCTGCTGCGGAGGCGGGCCTTCGACGTCTGGGTGCACGAGCAGGACCTGCGCCGGGCCCTGGAGGCCCCGGGCAACCTGGACGCCCCGGCCGCGCTGATCACCCGGGACGTGCTGCTGGAGCTGCTGCCCAAGGCCGTCGCCACCAAGGCCGGGGCCCCGGCCGGAACGGCCCTGGTGCTGGACGTCACCGGCCCGGTGGAGTTCCTGCGCACCGTCCGGGTGGACGCCACCGGCCACTGCACCGTGGACGAGTCGATCAGCCTGGCGCCCGACGTCCAGCTCACCATGGACTGGGAGACCTACCTGCGGCTCGCCTGCGGCCGCGGCCGGCCCGGCCCGGTCTCCGTCGAGGGCGACCAGGAGCTGGCCGAGCGGGTGCTGGCCAACTTCTCGGTCACCATCTGAGGCGGGCCGCCCGGGGCCCGGGGCCGGACGGCCCCGGGCTCAGCCCGCCTGCGCCGCGACCTTCCGGCGCAGCCGCAGGATCATCGCCGTGCCCACCGCCAGCGGGACGTACTGCCAGCAGAACGCCCAGCGGAAGGCGTCGGCCGAGTACCCGACGGCCCCGTCCGGGGAGAGCGCGTCCAGCAGCACGCCGATACCGAACAGGGTGATCATCGTGCCGATGAAGCCGCCCATGTTGACGATCCCGGAGGCGGTGCCGAGCCGCTCCGCGGGGTTGCGGGCGCGCGCGTAGTCGAGGCCGACCAGCGAGGCCGGGCCATTGCTGCCCATCACCAGGATGATCCCGACCAGCAGCCAGGTCGGCGGGTGGCCGCCGGGCCAGGCCAGCACCAGCGCCCAGCCGAGCGCGGTGGTCACGACGACGGTCAGCACGATCGGCATCCGGGCCCGCGCCGAGGCGGAGAGCAGCCGGCCGAAGAGGAAGCCGAAGCTCATGTTGCTGAGCACCAGCAGGGTCAGCAGCCCGCCGGCCCCCGCCCGGGACATGCCCTGCGCCTGCACCAGGTAGGGCAGGCCCCAGAGCAGGCCGAAGGCGTTGCCGGGGAACTGGGTGGTGAAGTGGATCCAGAGCCCGAGCCGGGTGCCCGGCTCCCGCCAGCAGGCGAGGACCTGCTGGCCGACCTTCGGCCGCGCCCCGGTCGCCCCGCCCCTCCCGGTCTCCCCGGGCCGGGCGGCGGCGGCCTCCTGCGGGGGCGTGTCCTTGAGGAAGAGCGCGACCAGCGCGAACACCGCCACGCCCAGCAGCGCGATCGCGGTGAAGGTGGGCGTCCAGCCCTCGCTGTGCAGCGCCTGGGCGAGCACCACGGTGGTGACCAGGTTGCCGCCCATCCCGGCCAGGCCGGTCAGCTGGGCGACGAACGGGTTCCGGGCCGCCGGGAACCACCGGGCGGCGATCCGCAGCACGCTGATGAAGGTCATCGCGTCGCCGCAGCCGAGCACCGCGCGGGAGGCCAGCGCGGGGCCGAAGGAGGAGCTGAACGCGAAGGCCAGCTGACCGGCGCTCAGCAGCAGGACGCCCAGCAGCAGCACCCGGCGCGGCCCGAACCGGTCGACCAGCAGGCCGACCGGTATCTGCATGGCCGCGTAGACCAGCACCTGGAGGATCGAGAAGGTGGAGAGCGCCGAGGCGCCGATGCCGAAGCGGTCGGCGGCGTCCAGTCCGGCCACGCCGAGGCTGGTGCGGTGGATGACGGCCAGGATGTAGACGCTGACGCCGACGGACCAGGCCAGCCAGGCCGCGCGGCCGCCGGGCGGCTCGAATACGGGTCCGGGCACCGGCGCTGACGCCGGCGCGGGGCCGGCCGGGGGCCCGGCGGCGGGTCGGGGAGCGGGGACGGACGGGGACGGGGCTGGACGGGCGGGCTCCACGGTCATAGTCCGACCAGATTAGTCATCCCATGATTGGACGCCCAGATGCGGGGCGCGCACCGCGTCTCAGCCGGTCAGCGTCCAGGACACCGAGCGGGTCATGTGGCGCTCCCGGAAGGCCTCGTCCCGCACCCAGTCGGTGGTGTCCTTGACGGTCGCCGTCACGGTGGCCGGCCGGCCCGGGGCCAGCTCCAGCGGGGCGGTGTCCAGCCAGGAGCCGTCGGGGGACTGCGGCGTCACGGGGACGCCGTTCACCTTCCACTCCACCTTCAACTGCCGCGGGCCGGTCAGCGGCAGCGGCCGGACGTCGAGCCGGGGCCGCCCGGACACCTCGCCGGGGGCCGGCACCGGGGCGTCGGTCGGCCGGACCCTGCGGTACAGCTCCTCGATGATCGCCTCGCGCGAGGGCAGGTTGTACGCGCTGCCGAGGGTGCGCATCACCGAGTCCGGGGTGGGCCGGTAGAGGCCGTTGGCACTGCGGTACGCCCCGACCACCCCGGCCCCGTCCGGGGACTCGGCGCCCAGCCAGCGCCACCACTTGGTCTGCTTCCTGCGCATGTCGTCGGCGTTGAGGGTGGCGAGGTTCGGGTAGTCGGCGTCCTCCGGGGCGCTGTCGTACTCGTCGCCGAGGTCCCCCACGGTGTGCCCGATCTCGTGCTGGATGATCCGCCCGGCGTCCGGGCTGCCGCCCGCCAGGGTGGTCACCCCGGTGCCGCCGGCGCCGCCGTACTCGGTGGAGTTGGCCAGGGCTATCAGGTACTGCGGCCCGGCGCCGCCCCCCGCGTACCGGGCGGTGGCGGCCTCGTCGGCGCAGAGCAGCCGGGCGGTGCCCTCGCACCAGAAGTGCATGCCGAGCGGGGTGGCGGTCTTGCGCCCGCGGCTCTCGGACTCGGCTATCCCGGAGACCGGGGAGACCACCTCGACCCGTCTGATGTTGAAGAAGCCCTGGTAGGTGAGGAAGGGCTCGATGTCCATCAGCGCGTGCCAGGCCTTGTCGGCCTGCTGCCGGAAGAGCTCCTGCTCGCCGGCCGTGTAGCCGTCGCCGAGCAGCACCAGGGTGATCCGGTTGGCCGGGTCCCCGGTGCGGCGTATGTCGACGGTGGGGGCGGCCGCGGGTATCCGCTGGTCGGCCTGGAGGGCCGCGTGCGGCGGCACCGCGCGGTCGGCGGCGGCCCCCGGCCCGATCACGCCGAACGGCGAGGGGCCGACCAGCTCCAGGGCGCCCGGGAGGGCGGCGGCGGACACCAGCACGAGTGCGGCCAGACTCCGGACGAGACGGCCAGGGTTGCCAGGCGGCATACGGGTGCGTCCTCCGGGTTCCGGTCACCCGGCGTCGCCCGGGTGGTGGAGCGGAGACGTACCCGGGCGGCCGGGACTCCCCTATCCGGCCGCGAAAAAGTCACCGACCTGGCCGAACGATCCGTACTTTCCGGATCATTCAGGTCATACCAACCATCACTCGGACGGTCTCCGAGGCCCGCCGAAGAACTCCGAAAAATTCTCGGAACCCATCTGCAACCCCTGACGGGGATGCGCGTCTATACGGATGAAGGCACGGAGAGCGAGACCGGCGGAGCCGGGGGGCGCTTCCGCTCGTGAAGCAGCGGGGCCGGTCGTCTTCGCCCACACACACCGTCAGACCCATGACCCTGGGGAGTCACGTCATGCGCACGTCCGTTATCACCCGTTTTGCGAAGAACGACCGCGCCTTCTCCGGCCGCCGCCGCATCGCCACCGTCGCCGCCACCGTCGTCCTCGCCGGCGGCGTCCAGCTCCTCGCCACCGACACCGCCTGGGCCTGCGGGGACCACCGGCTCAACGGCGCGTACGAGGCTCCGGCCAACGTGCCCGGACTGTCCCCGGACACCGCCATCGTCTCCGCCAAGTCCTCCGTGGTGGCGGACGGCAGCTGGAACGAGGTCTCCGTCAAGGTCACCAACAAGGCCGCCGAGGACGCCCACGGCATGGAGCCCTTCCTCGGCATCCACACCCCGGGCTCGGGCGCCGCGGCCCGCCTCAAGGACGTCAAGATCCAGTACGAGGACTACACCGGCGCCTGGAAGAACCTCCAGCTGCTCGACGGCTGCTCCCGCGTCGTCGACATCACCGGCTCCCAGCGCCAGCGGATGGCCGCCAACAGCTCGGCGACCTTCAAGTTCCGCTACTCGCTGGCCGCCGGCACCCCGGCCGGCGTGACCACGATCGACCTGCTGGCCTCGACCGAGATGGCCGGCTCCCAGGGCCCGGGCGACTCGGGCTTCAAGACGGTCAAGGTGACCCACCCCCAGGACACCGCCGGCACCAAGCCGACCACCCCGGCCAAGCCCAAGCCCACCCCCACCAAGGACACCAAGCCGGCCCCGGCCAAGCCCGCCGCCGAGCAGACCAAGGACACCGCCCCGGCCCCGGCCCCGAAGCCGACCACCCCCACCACCGCCCCGGCCACCACCGCACCCGCCGGCACCCCCGAACTCGCCCAGACCGGCTCCTCCTCCTCCACCAACACCTTCCTCGCCGCCTCCGCCGCCGCGCTCCTCGCCCTCGGGGCCGGCGCCCTGATCGCCGTGCGCCGCCTCCGCCGCCAGCACTGACCTGCGGTCGTCGGCACCGAGCGGACCCCGGCGCCGACGGTCGAAAGATTCTCGGAACCCGCCTGCAACCCCCGGCGGGGATGCACGTCCATACAGATGAAGGCACGGAGAGCGAGACCGGCGGAGCCGGGGGGCGCTTCCGCTCGTGAAGCAGCGGAGCCGGTCGTCTTCACCCACACACCACCAGCACGACGACTTTGGGGAGTCACGTCATGCGCACGTCCGTTATCACCCGTTTCGCGAAGAACGACCGCGCCTCCTCCGGCCGCCGCCGCATCGCCACCCTCGCCGCCACCGTCGTCCTCGCCGGCGGCGTCCAGCTCCTCACCACCGACACCGCCTGGGCCGCCGGGAACGGCGGCACCGCCGCCGCCGGCGCGCCCGCCGCGACCGCTCGGCAGGCCACCGCGGACCACCACGGGTCGTACAAGGCCGGGTTCCACATGACCCCGGACGGCCAGACCATCATCGCGGGCGGCCCCAAGGTCGAGATCGGCGTCGCCGTCACCAACTTCACCGGCGCTCCCTACCAGAACGTCTCCGCGATGCTCGCGCTGTTCAACCCGAACTCCGGCACCGGCCTGCGGATCGAGGACCTGACGGTCGAGGTCGCCTCCGCGGGAGGCTGGAAGCCGGTCAAGCTGCGGCACTACGGCGACTCGACGCTGTTCACCGTCGAGTCCCCGGCGACGACCACCCCGCGCCTGGAGGACGGCCGGGCCGCGAACTTCATGTTCCGGGTGGGGCTCTCCGCGAAGGCGCCCAAGGACCTGACCGAGCTCGGGGTCGGCACCATCGCCAAGGCCCCCGGGTTCCCGGCCGACGGCACCGGCGACGCCAACCACACCTTCCAGGTAGCACGGTCCACCGCCCCCGGCACCAAGCCGACCACCCCGGCCAAGCCCAAGCCCACCCCCACCAAGGACGCCAAGCCGGCCCCGGCCAAGCCCGCCGCCGAGCAGACCAAGGACACCGCCCCGGCCCCGGCCCCGAAGCCGACCACGCCCTCCGCCGCCCCGGCCACCACCGCCCCCGCCGGCACCCCCGAACTCGCCCAGACCGGCTCCTCCTCCACCAACACCTTCCTCGCCGCCTCCTCCGCCCTGCTCCTCGCCCTCGGAGCGGGCGTCCTGATCGCCGTCCGTCGACTCCGTCCCCAGCGCTAGTCGAACGGGCGGTCACACCGAAGGGGCCCTCCTCCGCACGGCGGTGCGGAGG
>NZ_JBHUAL010000260.1:0-11593 GCF_042789775.1 Kitasatospora sp. NPDC056800
GAACGCCGGTCAGTACGCCGAGGCGGCGTTCTCGGCGAGGACCGCCCGCAGCCGGGTGGTGCGCGACTGCGCCTGGCGCTCGGCGACGGCCTGGACGAGCGCCGGGCCCGCCGCGTGCACCACGGACAGGTGCCGCTCGCCGCGGCCGAAGGCGGTGTAGACCCACTGCCGGGTGAGCGCCTGGGCGGCGTCCTCCGGGACCACCACGACCGCGCCCGGCCAGCGCCGGCCGACCGCCTGGTGGACGGTCAGCGCCCAGCCGTGCCGCAGCCGGGCGGCCTCGGCCGGCGGGACGGTCCGGTGCGAGCCGTCCGCGTACTCCAGGTGCAGACCGGTGGCGTCGCCGTCCAGCACCCGGGCCGGGCGGGTGACGCCGGGGGTGGGGGAGTCGACCACCCGGTCGCCCGGGTCGAAGCCGCCGAACCGGCCGGGGCCGGGGTTGAGCCGGGCCTTGGCGGCGGCGTTCAGCGCGCGGGTGCCGGCCGGGCCGCCGTGGCCCGGGGTGAGCAGCACCACCTGCTCGGCCGGGATGCCCAGCGCGCGCGGGATGGAGTCGGTGAGCAGCTGGACGGCGCGGTGGACGGCCTCGCCGGCGTCCTTGGCGGTCAGGATGACCACCTCCTTGTCCGGCGCCTCGACGGGCTGGAGCTCGCCGATGCCGACACCGGAGACCAGCTCGCCGATCGGGCCGAAGTCCGGGGTGCGGGAGGCGACCGCCGGGCAGGCCTTGGCGGCCAGCAGGTCGGCGAAGACCCGCCCGGGGCCGGCCGACCAGAGCTGCCCCGGGTCCCCGCTGAGCACCAGCCGGGTGCCGTCGGCCAGCGACTCCAGGACGACGGCGGCCAGGTCGACGTCCAGCAGCGGGGCGTCCAGCACGACGAGCAGGTCCAGGGCGAGCGTGCCGTCCGGGGCGCGGCCGGGGCCGGCGGCGCCGGAGAGCAGCTCGGCGAGGGTGACCACGGGGGCCCCGGCGCCCGCCTCGGCGAGTGCGGCGAGGGAGTCCCGGCCCTGGTCCGTCCAGGTGGCGGCCCAGGCCCGCAGCCCGAGGCCGCGGGCGGCGGCGACCAGCGCGGCCGGCTCGGCGCGGGCCGCCTCGCCGCCGGTGTGCAGCACCAGGGCGTGCTCGGCGACGGCCTTGATCAGGGCGGTCGCGGAGGAGGACGACGCGGCCTCGGCGGCGGCCGCCCAGGCGGCCGGGCCGGGGGCGGCGGGGGGCTGCTGGGCGGAGCCCTCGGCGGCCTCCGCCCCGGGCTCCGCGTGCTCGGAATCGTCGGCCTCCCCGGCCTCCTCGGCATCCTCGCCCGGCACGAAGGTGGCCATCAGCTGGAGCAGCTTCTCGGCGAGGCTGTCCTCGGCCATCGCCAGCCCCGCCAGGGCGAGCAGCGTCCGGGTCGGCGCCTCGTCCTCCTCGTCGCCCCCCGCCGCGTGCGCCTCGGGGCCGGTCAGCTCCTCCTGGAAGGACAGCACCCGCCCGTCCTCGACGGAGGCCTGGATCGCGGTGGCCGGCTCGGGCATCCGGAGCCGGTCGAGCCCGACCGCCACCTCGGCCAGCTCCAGGGCGGAGTGCCCGCGCAGCGCCGCCTGCTCCAGCAGCCACGGCACCAGAGCCCGGGCGCGGCGCTCGTCGCCCGGGCCGGCACCGGCGCCGAGCAGCTCCCGGGCGAAGCCGTCCGCGTGCTCGGGCCGGACGCCGGGCAGGCCCAGCACCGCCCACGGGTCCTCGCGCAGCCGTGCGGGCGCCTCCTCACCGAGCGCGGCCACGGCGGCGGCCGCCAGGTCGGCCGGGGCGCCGCCGGCGGTCAGCACCTCGACAGTGGCGCGGAGCACCTCTTCGCGCTGCCGGTCGGACACCACCGGGGCGGGGGCGGCCGGGGCGGGGACCCGGGCCGGAACGGGGGCGGCCGCGACCGGGGAGGCCGGAACGGGGGCGGCCGGGACCGGGGCCGCGGCGGCCGGCTCCGGCTCCCCGGGCTCCGGCTCCCCGGGCTCCGACCCGCCGGGCTCCGGGGCCTCCTCCGTCGGATCCTCCTCAGCCGGGGCTTCCGCCATCGAGGCCTCCGCCCGGGCGGCACCCGCCCGTGCGGCACGGTCCGCGGCGTCCTCCGGCTGCATGCCGCGGATCCGCTGGGCCAGCTCCGCGAACTTCGCGGCCTTCGCCTCCGGGGTCAGCTTGGCCCCGGCGGTCACCTCCGGAGCGCCGTTCCCCGTGTCAGTCATCGTCGTCCGCTCCAAAGGTCACTCCACTGCAGGTTCTGCTCGACGACCCGGGCCGGTGGTCACAGCTCCGTCCACCCCTGGTCCGGGTAGTGGTGCACCGGCGACGAGATGTCGTCCAGCGCACCACGGATCTCATCCGGAAGCGTAAGCGCCTCCACCGACAGCGCCGACTGCAGCTGGGCCACCGTCCGGGCCCCGACCAGGGCGCTCGCCACCCCGGGCCGGTCCCGGACCCAGGCCAGCGCGACGGCCAGCGGGGTGCTGGCGAGCCCGTCGGCGGCGGTGGCGAGGGCGTCCACGATCCGCCGCGAGCGCTCCCCGAGGTAGGGCTGGACGAATCCGGACAGGTACGGCGAGGCGCCGCGCGAGTCCTGCGGGACGCCGTGCCGGTACTTGCCGGTGAGCACCCCGCGCCCGAGCGGCGAGCCGGCCAGCACGCCGACCCCGGCGTCCAGCGCGGCGGGCAGCGCCTCCCGCTCGATGCCGCGCTGGAGCAGCGAGTACTCCAGCTGCGCCCCGGCCAGCGGCACCCGCCCGTGGTGGGCGTGCTGCCAGGCGGCGGACTTGGCGAGCTGCCAGCCGCTGAAGTCGCAGACCCCGACGTAGCGGGCGCGCCCGGAGGAGACGGCGATGTCGAGGGCGCTGAGCGTCTCCTCGACCGGGGTCACCGGATCGAAGGAGTGCACCTGCCACAGGTCGACGTAGTCGGTGCCGAGCCGGCGCAGCGAGGCGTCCAGGGCGGCGAGCAGGTGGCCGCGCGAGCCGTCGAAGCGGCGGGCGGACTCGGGGACGCTGCCGGCCTTGGTGGCGATGACGAGCTCGGAGCGGGGGACCAGGCTGTCGGTGAGCCGGGAGATCAGGTACTCGGCGCCGCCGTCCGCGTACACGTCGGCGGTGTCGACCAGGTTGCCGCCGGCGTCGACGAACTCCTTGAGCTGCTCGGCGGCCTCCTGCTCGTCGGTGTCGCGGCCCCAGGTCATGGTGCCGAGGCCGAGTCGGGAGACCTGGAGGCCGGTACGGCCGAGGTGACGCTTTTCCATCGGACGGGCCCTCCACTGGCCGGTGGCCCCGGGAGCCCCGGCGGCCCTGTGAACGCGCAGGTGGGGAGAGCGCTCCCCACGTCGGCTGAGCGTAGCGGCCGGTGCGCGGAGAGAGGTGCAGACCCGCAGAACGATCAACAGCACCGGTGTGACCGGATCCACCCCTACCCGTCAGTAGCGTGTTCGGTGCGGGCACGGTTACCCTCGCGACCAACCCCAACCCACTGGAAGGTGCGGCAGATGCGACTCGGGATCAACCTCGGCTACTGGGGACTCGGCATGGACGCCGACAACATCGCCGTGGCCCAGGAGGCGGACCGCCTCGGCTACTCCGTCTGCTGGGCGGCGGAGGCGTACGGCTCGGACGCCGCGACGGTGCTCAGCTTCGTCGCCGCGAAGACCGAGCGGATCGACGTCGGCTCGGCCATCTTCCAGATCCCGGCGCGCACCCCGGCGATGACCGCGATGACCGCCGCGACCCTGGACACCCTGTCCGGCGGCCGGTTCCGGCTCGGCCTCGGCGTCTCCGGCCCGCAGGTGTCCGAGGGCTGGTACGGGGTGAAGTTCGACAAGCCGCTCGCCCGTACCCGCGAGTACGTGGAGATCATCCGCAAGGCGATGTCCCGCGAGCGCCTGGTGCACGAGGGCGAGCACTGGACGCTGCCGCTGCCCGGCGGCCCCGGCAAGCCGATCAAGCTCACCGTGCACCCGGTGCGCGAGCACATCCCGCTGTACATCGCCGCGATCGGGCCCAGGAACCTGGAGCTGACCGGCGAGATCGCCGACGGCTGGCTCGGCATCTTCTTCTCGCCCGAGCACGCCGCGCTCTCCCTCGACCCGCTGACGGCCGGCCGGGCCAAGGCCGGGAGGACGCTGGAGGGCTTCGACCTCTGCCCGACCGTGAACCTCGCGGTCGGCGAGGACATCAAGGCCGGGGCCGACGCCCTGCGCTCGTACGCCGCGCTCTACATCGGCGGCATGGGCAGCAAGGAGAAGAACTTCTACAACCAGCTCGCCCGGCGGATGGGCTACGAGCAGGCCGCCGACGAGGTCCAGGAGAAGTACCTCGCCCGGGACTACGCGGGCGCCGCGGCCGCCGTCCCGCACGACCTGATCGACGCCACCTCGCTGATCGGCGACACCGCCCGGATCGCCGACCGGATGCAGGCCTACGCCGAGGCGGGCGTCACCACGCTCACCCTGGCCCCGGCCGGGTTCACCCTGGACGAGCGGATCCTGGCGCTGCGCACCGGTGTCGAGGCGCTGGAGCGCGCCGGACTGGCCTGACCGGGGCCGGGTGTCCGAGCGGCCCGACCGCCTGTGGTCCGACCACCGGAGCTACAGCCAGTCGTGCCGCTTGAACACCCGGTGCAGCACCAGGCAGACCACCGTCATCAGCACCAGCACCGCCGGGTACCCCCAGATCTGGTGCAGCTCCGGCATGTGCTCGAAGTTCATCCCGTAGATGCCCGCGATCATGGTCGGTACGGCGGCCAGCGCCGCCCAGGCCGAGATCTTCCGCATGTCGTTGTTCTGCTGGACGCTGACCTGCGCCAGGTTGGCGTTCAGGATGTCGGACAGCAGCCGGTCCATGCCGTCCACCTGGTCGTTCACCCGGGCCACGTGGTCGGCGACGTCCCGCAGGTAGGGCGCGGCCTCGGGACGGACGAAGCGGGCGCCGCGCTCCAGGGCCAGCATCGGCTCCAGCAGCGGGCCGGTGGCCCGGCGCACGGACATCACCTGGCGCTTGTAGCCGTAGATCCGTCCGGCGGTGTCGCGGTCGACCCGGGAGGGGGAGAAGATGTCCGCCTCCAGTTCGTCCAGGTCGGTCTGGAGCCCCGCGGCCACGTCCATGTAGCCGTCGACGATCGTGTCGCAGACCGAGTGCAGCACCGAGCTGGGCCCGTAGCGCAGCTGTTCGGGGTCCTGCTCCAGGGCGGCCCGCAGTCCGCCGAGCGGGCTGTCCTCGCCGTGCCGGACGGTCATCACGAAGTCCGGGCCGAGGAAGACCATCACCTCGCCGACCGTGACGACGTGCCCGCCGGGGTGGTAGCCGAGGGTCTTCAGCGCGACGAACAGCGAGCCCTTGTACGCCTCCACCTTGGGGCGCTGGTGGGCGCTGACGGCGTCCTCGACGGCCAGCGGGTGCAGCGCGAACTCCTGGCCGACGCGGTCGAGTTCCTCGGCGGTGGGTTCGAACAGGCCTATCCAGACGAAGCCGTCCGGACCGGCCGCGCGGGCGGCGGCGAGCGCGCCGGCCAGGTCCTCGGGGGCCTCGATGCGGCGGCCGTCGTGGTAGGCGGCGCAGTGGACGATCATGCGGGCCATTGTCACCCGAGCGGGGCCGTCCGGCACGGATCCGGGGGATTCCGGTCCACCGGCCCCCGGCGGCCGGGGCGGTGGCGGACCCGGCCGCCGCGGGCCGGACGGGCGGTAAAACCGGTCTCCACGGCCGGGCCCGGAGGCCGTAGGCTGACCCCATGCCCACCCTGCTGCTCGTCCGTCACGGCCGCTCCACCGCGAACACCGCCGGAATCCTGGCCGGTTGGACCCCCGGCGTGGACCTCGACGACACCGGCCGGGACCAGGCCGCCGCGCTGGCCGGCCGACTGGCCGGCATCCCGCTGGTGCGGGCGGTCAGCAGCCCGCTGGAGCGCTGCCGGCAGACGCTGGAGCCGCTGCTGGCGGTCCGGCCCGAGCTCGGGCCGCCGGCCGAGGACGAGCGGCTGGGGGAGTGCCACTACGGCGAGTGGACCGGCCGTCCGCTGGCCGAGCTGGCCAAGGAGCCGCTCTGGCGCACCGTGCAGGACCACGCCGCCGGGGCCGCCTTCCCCGGCGGGGAGTCGCTGCGCGAGCTGAGCCACCGCACGGTGGACGCGGTGCGCGAGTGGAACCGGAGGATCGCGGACGAGCACGGCGAGGACGCGGTCTGGATCGCCTGCTCGCACGGGGACGTGATCAAGGCCGTGGTGGCCGACGCGCTCGGGCTGCACCTGGACCACTTCCAGCGGATCAGCGTCGAGCCCTGTTCGGTCACCGCGATCCGCTACACCCCGCAGCGGCCCTTCGTGCTGAGGATGGGCGACACCGGCGACCTCGCCTCGCTCGTCCCCCGGCCCGGCCCGGCGGCGGCCACCCCGGCCGGCGACGCGGTGGTCGGCGGCACCGTCTAGGCCGCGCCTCCGACGGGCCGTCCGGGGAGGCGCCGTCCGTGGCGGCACCGTTCGCTTCCCCGGGTGCCACCCCGCCCGCGGCCGTCGGCTCGGCTCCCCGGCCGGAGCCCGAAGGTCGTAGGGTGACTAGCGAGTCCATCCGGCCGCGGCCCGCCCCCCGGCGGAACCGCGCCGACCGACACGATCCGGAGCGAGAGCGTGCCCCGTCAGGTCTTCTTCTACGACCAGCCCGAACGGTTCGTGGCCGGCACCGTCGGCCAGCCCGGCGCCCGGGCGTTCTACCTTCAGGCCAGCGCCCGGGGCCGGATCACCAGCGTGCTGCTGGAGAAGACCCAGGTCGCGGCGCTCGCCGAGCGCATCGAGGAGGTCTTGGACGAGGCGCTGCGGCGCAGCGGCGGCGACACGTCCATCCCGGCCGCCGCCCCGAACGACCTGCTCGACACCGCGCCGCTGGACCTCCCGCTGGAGCAGGAGTTCCGGGTCGGCACCATGGCCCTGGCCTGGGACAGCGTGGACGCCTGCCTGGTGGTCGAGGCGCAGGCGCTGGTCGAGGAGGAAGAGGAGGAGGACGCCGCCGAGGCGGCCTTCACCGACGACGAGAACGGCCCGGACATGCTGCGGGTGCGGCTGTCCGGCGCGATGGCCCGGGTCTTCGCCAAGCGCGCGCTGGACCTGGTCGCGGCCGGCCGCAAGCCCTGCCCGTTCTGCAACCTGCCGCTCGACCCGGAGGGCCACCTGTGCCCGCGCGCGAACGGCTACCGGCGCTGAACACCGACACCCCGCCACAGGCCGACCCGACGGCCGCCGCCGCGCTGGCCGCCGACGTGCCCACCGCCCTCGCGCTGCTGCGCCAGGGCGGGCTGACGGTGCACGGGCGGCTCACCGACGCCTCCAACGCCGCGCTGTACTGCACGGTGGCGCACGGCTCGCTGAGCGCGCAGGCCGTCTACAAGCCGGTCGCCGGGGAGCGCCCGCTGTGGGACTTCCCGGACGGCACGCTGGCCGGCCGCGAGGTCGCCGCGTACGAGCTGTCCGCCGCGACCGGCTGGGCGCTGATCCCGCCGACCGTGCTGCGCGACGGCCCGCACGGGCCCGGCATGCTGCAGCTGTGGGTCGAGCCGGACCCGACGGCCGAGCCGCTGCTCGCGCTCCAGGACCCGCGCGGCCCGGAGGCGGGCTGGCTGCCGATCGTCCGGGCCGAGGTCGAGGGCGGGCGGACGGCCCTGCTGGTGCACCACGACGACCGGCGGCTGCGCCGGCTCGCCGTCCTGGACGCGGTGCTCAACAACGCCGACCGCAAGGGCGGCCACCTGATCCCGGCCGCCGACGGCCGGGTGTACGGCATCGACCACGGCGTCACCTTCAACACCGAGGACAAGCTGCGCACCCTGCTCTGGGGCTGGGCCGGCGACCCGCTGCCCGCCGAGGCGCTGGAGGTGCTGGCCCGGCTGGCCGAACAGCTGGACGGCGAGCTCGCCGAGCGGCTCGCCCCGCACCTGACGGCGGCCGAACTGGACGCCACCCGGGCCCGGGTGGCCGCGCTGCGCGGCTCCGGCCGGCACCCGCTGCCGCCCGAGGACTGGCCCGCGATCCCCTGGCCGCCGGTCTAGGCCGGGTCCGACGGGTCCGAACCGGTGCCCGAACCGGTGCCCCGGAGCGCCGGTGGTCCGGACCGCTCGTCGAAAACGGCGGCAGATGGTCTGGACCTGTCCCCGGAACAGGTCGCACACTGCTCCGATGGATGTGCGACGGACGACCCCCACCCCCCGAACCACGCCGGACCTGCCGTTGCACCGGTTACAGGTCCCGCTGCCCCAGCTGCTCCCCTTCGCCATCGGCAGTTTCGACGCGATCGGCCCGCTCTCCCGGGCCGGCTTCCCCCACCGGCACTCGTTCTACGAGATCGTCCACGTCACCGGCGGCCACGGCGCCCACGTCCTGGACCTCGTCCACCGGCCGCTGGCGCCACCGCAGTTGTGCGTGATCACGCCCGGCCAGGTGCACTACTGGGCGGACGCCGAGGAGTTGGTCGGCCGGGTCGTCCTGTTCAACGAGGACTTCCTGCTCGGCCACCCCCAGGACCTCGCCGCCCTGCGGGCGCTGGCCACCCGCCCGGCCCTCGCGCTCGGCGACCAGGCCGACGCGGTCGCCGCGCTGCTCGCCGACATGGAGTACGAGTACCGGACCAGGGGGCCCGGCTACCAGGGCGTGCTGCGGGCCAGCCTGCACATCCTGATCGTCCGGGCGCTGCGCGCCTGCGCCCCGGCCGACCGCCCGTCGGTGCCCGGCCGCCCGGCCGAAGTGGCCGCCGCCTTCACCCGGTTGATCGCCCGGCCGGGCGGGGTGCGGCACTCGGTGGCCTCCACCGCGCAGGAACTCGGCGTCTCCCCGGGGCACTTGCAGACCCTGGTGAAGCAGGCCACCGGCCGGACGCCCGGCGGTCTGATCCGCCGCCAGCAGACCTTGGAGGCCAAACGGCTGCTCGCCTGCACGGATTTGACGATCCGTCAGGTCGCCAAGGAGGCGGGTTTCGTCGACCCGGCGTACTTCTGCCGGTTCTTCCGCCGGGAGACCGGGATGACCCCGGGGGAGTTCCGGTCCAGGGTCGACGGAAATCACCACGATCCCCGGATCATGTCCATCGCGGTCGCACCGGACGGCCCGTAACTTTGCTGGTGGCCACCGGTGGCCGGTCCGGCGCGCACGGACGGGCGGCCGGTCCGGCCCTTGTCATGCCCCCACCATGGCAAGGGCCGCCCCCACCCCCCGCCTCACGATAAGGAGACGGCGCATGCCCACGCCCGACGGCATGATCAGCCGCAAGACCGTCCTCAAGGCCGCCGCCGCGCTCGGGGCCGCCCCGCTGCTCGTCGGCGGCGGGGTCGCACTGGCCCGGGACCAGATCGGCACCGGCGAGCCGCTCGCCCTCACCCCCGAGTGCCACGACGGCGACGCCCCCACCATCGAGCAGACCGAGGGCCCGTACTTCAAGCCCAACTCCCCGCTGCGCAGCTCGATGGTCAACGACGGCCCCGGCACCCGCCTGGTCGTCAGCGGCTACGTCTTCGGTCGCGCCTGCCGGCCCATCTCCGGTGTGCTGCTGGACTTCTGGCAGGCCGACGACGGCGGCAACTACGACAACAGCGGATACACCTTCCGCGGCCACCAGTTCACCGACGCCAACGGCGCCTACAAGCTGGACACCATCGTGCCCGGCCTCTACCCGGGCCGCACCCGGCACATCCACGTCAAGCTCCAGGCCCCCGGCCGCTCGATCGTCACCACCCAGCTGTACTTCCCGGGCGAGCCGCGCAACAACACGGACACCATCTACGACGCCCGGCTGCTGATGAACGTCCGGCAGAACGGGTCGACCCGCGAGGGCAGCTACGACTTCGTGCTGAACGTGGCGCAGACCCCGGGCACGCCGAGCCCCACGCCCACCCCGACCTCCACCTCCACCGGTGGCCCGACCACGCCGCCCGGCGGCAGCTGGGCCGCGGGCACCTCGTACAACGCGGGCGACCGCGTGACCTACTCCGGCGTCTCCTACACCTGCCTCCAGGCGCACACCGCCATGGCCGGCTGGGAGCCGCCGAACGTGCCGGCCCTCTGGCAGCGGTCGTAGCGGCTCCGGCCGCTCCACCCGAGGAGCCGGGCGCCCGGTCGGCGGCAGGGCCGACCGGGCGCTCACCCATGCCCGGAGCCGGGTGCGGGGGGCGTACACCACGCGTTCCGACAGCGCCGGATCCGTGCAATACCAGTCGGGAAACTGTCGGGCAACGGTTGGAAACGAATCCAGTCGATCTTTCGTACTGGTTAGGCTTTCAAATGTTCGCAAGGTTAAAGTTGTTTCCATGCATGCCTGGCCCGCCTCCGAGGTTCCCGCCCTGCCTGGTCAGGGGCTCCCCCTCCGTATCCACGACACCGCAGCGGGCACAGTCCGGGAGGTCGTGCCGCAGGACGGCACCGCCCGGATCTACGTCTGCGGCATCACGCCCTACGACGCGACCCACATGGGCCACGCCGCCACCTACAACGCGTTCGACCTGGTGCAGCGCGTCTGGCGGGACGCCGGTCACGACGTCCTGTACATCCAGAACGTCACCGACGTCGACGACCCGCTGCTCGCCCGCGCGGTCGAGACCGGCCAGGACTGGACCGCCCTCGCCGAGCGCGAGACGGCCCTGTTCCGCGAGGACATGACCGCGCTGCGGATGCTCCCGCCGGCCCACTACATCGGCGCCGTCGAGTCGATCCCGTGGATCGTCCCGATCGTGCAGAAGCTGCTGGCCTCCGGCGCCGCCTACCACGTCGACGGCGACATCTACTTCTCGGTCGACGCCGACCCGCGCTTCGGCGAGGTCTCCGGCCTCACCCGCGAGGCCATGCGCCCGGTCTTCGCCGAGCGCGGCGGCGACCCGGACCGCCCCGGCAAGCGCAACCCGCTGGACGCCCTGCTCTGGCTGGCCGCCCGCCCGGGCGAGCCCGCCTGGGACACCGAACTCGGCCACGGCCGCCCCGGCTGGCACATCGAGTGCGTCGCCATCGCCCTCCGGTACCTCGGGATGTCCTTCGACATCCAGGGCGGCGGCAGCGACCTCTCCTTCCCGCACCACGAGATGGGCGCCGCGCACGCCCAGGTCGCCACCGGCGCCCACCCGTACGCCCAGGCGTACGTGCACGCCGGCATGGTCGCCCTGGACGGCCACAAGATGTCCAAGTCCCGCGGCAACCTGGTCTTCGTCTCGGCGCTGCGCCGCGAGGGCGTCGACCCGGCGGCGATCCGCCTGGCGCTGCTCTCGCACCACTACCGGGCCGACTGGGAGTGGACCAAGAGCACCCTGGACGAGGCCGTCGAGCGCCTCGCCCGCTGGCGCGCCGCGGTCTCCCGCCCGGACGGCCCCTCGGCCGAGCAGCTGCTCGCCGAGGTGCGCGAGGCGCTCGCGAACGACCTGGACGCGCCCGCCGCGCTGGCCGCGGTCGACCGCTGGGCGGACCGGCAGGAGACCGAGGGCGGCACCGACATCGGCGCTCCCGGCCTGGTGACCCGCACCGTGGACGCCCTGCTCGGCGTCGCGCTGTGACCCGGGTGCGGTAGCCCCGGCGCCGGGGCCACCGCACCACACGCCGAAGGGGCGTCAGGACCACGCGGTCCCGACG
>NZ_JBHUAL010000261.1:0-11477 GCF_042789775.1 Kitasatospora sp. NPDC056800
CTCCGGCCCGAACACCGGAGGGCGGGAGGACGGACGCGTCCGGCCCCGCGCGCGTGCCTCAGATCGCGAGCGGGTCCGCGCACACCGCCAGGTCGTGGACCGTCGCCGCGAAGCGGGGCGCCACCGCGCCGGGGCCGAGGACGTCACGGGCCGCCGTCAGCAGCGCGTTGCGCAGCCGCCCGTGCGCGGCGAGGTAGCCGAGCTGGGTGAGCGCCGCCGACTGCAGCGCCCGCGCCCGCCGCTCCACCGGCGCCGGGACGGCCGACGGGATCGCGCAGGCACCGACCACCGGGTCCAGCAGCAGCACCGCCCGCGCGTAGTCCGGCACCGCGCCCCCGCCACCACCGCCCCCGCCGTCGTACGCGCGCTGCGCCGCGTCCACCGCCCGCCGCGCGCCGTCCTGTTCGGAGCCGTACCGTTCCGTGCCGTCCCGGTGCGCGCCGTCCGCGGCCGCGAGCTGCGCCCGGGCGGTGACGGCCGGCCGGGCGGCGCCCAGGGCGGTGCCGGTCAGGCGCGCCCACACCTCGCGCACGGTGCGGGAGGGGGTGTCCAGGTGGCCGGGGGCGGCGAGCAGCGGGGCGACGGCGCCCGCGTCGGGCAGGGCGCCGGCGGCGGCGCGGTGGGCGGCCAGCCACGCGGACACGTACGGGGCGCCCCACACCGGGTGCCCGTAGGCGCCGAGTCCGACCTCGGCCGGGGAGCCGAAGGCGGCGGCGGTGGCGTCCAGCAGTTCGGCGCGGGCCGGGCCGGGGGCGCCGAGCAGTCCGGCGCCGGCCAGGTACACGGCGCGGTGCGCGGGCAGGTAGAGGTTCAGTTCGGCGGGGGAGGCGTGCCCGCCCGCGGGCCGCAGGACCATCCGCACCCCGGCGGCCTCGACCGCGTACAGGCCCTCCTGCCAGGGGATCCCGGTCCAGGCGGGCCAGTGGGCCCGGGGCGTCGGGGCGGACAGCGGGCCGCCGACGGTGTCGGTGGGGGCGAGGAAGTCCGGCCGGCCGGTGGAGACGGTGCGGCCGAGGTCGGAGCCGGCCAGGGCGAGCGGGCCGATGCCGAGCCGGGTGCCGTAGGCGTAGTCGACGAGGCGGGCCTGCCGGGCGCCCTCGGTGACCTGGCGCAGCACCGCGTCGGCGAGGAACCCGTCGGGCGCGTACACCGCGAGGTCGGCGGGCGGTCCGGCGGGCAGGCCGGTGCGGGATCCGGTGAACAGCCCACGCACGCCGCCGAAGTGGTCCACCCCGCTCTGGGTGTGGACCACGGCCCGCACCGGGCGGGTGTCCCCGGTGGTGGAGCGGTACAGGGCCAGGGCGGCGCGGGCCGTCTCGTACGAGCCGAGCGGGTCGATCACCAGCAGGGCGCGGGGGCCGGTGACGACGGTCAGGTTGGCGAGGTCGAAGCCGCGTACCTGGTAGAGGCCGTCGGCGACCCGGAACAGGCCCGAGGGGAGAGCGAGTCGGCCCTGGCGGCGCAGCGCCGCCGCCACCGGGGAGTCGGCGTCGGCGGGGGTGTCGGAGGTGTGGAAGTCGAAGGCGTGGAAGTGCCAGACCGCCTCCTCGCCGTCCAGGGACGGCAGGGCCCGGTAGGGCGGGGCGGCGAGCAGGCCGCGTTGGGCGTTCTCGAAGTCGGCCGGGGCGTCGGGGAGTTCCTTGGCGCCGGCCAGGTTCCGTCGCGTGACGTACGCGGTCGGCTCCATGGGCACGAAGGTGTCGGCCACGGGCTTGCCCTCCTCAAGGCGTGACGGTCTCCGCGCGCTGCCCCGCGCGCGGAGACCGCCGACACTAGGGGTGACGGGCCGTATACACAACGGCAGGGGTGTGTGGAATGCGTGCGGGGTCGCGGCCGGTGCCCGGGTGCGGGGGTCCATCACCCGTTCGGGTGGCCGCGTGGCGGCTTCCGGTGCGGGCGGCGGGCGCGTGGGTAGCGTCGGGCCATGATCGCGGACTCGTCAACCGTCCTGACGTGTCGACGATTTGACTTATTGTCACATCAGTTAAGAGGCATCGTCGCATGGCAGAGAAGCGCCTGAAGTCCTGGGGCAACAACCGCTCCGGCCAGCTCGGGGACGGCACCTGGGCCGACCTCCGCACCACGGCCACCACCGTCCTCGGGCTCACCAGCGCCGAGGTGGTGAAGATCGCCGCCGGCGGCGCCGGTGCGAGCCTCGGGTACGGGCTGGCCCTGCTGACGGACCGTACGGTGCAGTCCTGGGGCGTCAACGGCTCGGGCCAGCTCGGCGACGGCACCGTGTTCAGCCACAACGCCCCCGGCCAGGTGGTCGACGTCTCCGACGCCACCGACATCGCGGCCGGCGGCGCGCACAGCCTCGCCCTGCTCGCCGACGGCACCGTGGTGGCCTGGGGGCAGAACACCCACGGCCAGCTCGGCAACGGGACGAACTCCGACAGCGGCGTCCCGGTCCGGGTCGAGGGCCTGCACAAGGTCGTCGCCATCGCCGCCGGCCTCCACCACAGCCTGGCGCTGCGGGAGGACGGCACCGTGTGGGCCTGGGGCTACAACGGCAACGGCCAGCTGGGCGACGGGACTTCGGCGAGTCGCGGCCTCCCGGCGCCGGTCAGCGGCCTGACCGGCGTGAGCCGGATCGCCGCCGGGGCCGGCCACAACCTCGTCCTGGTCGGCAAGCCGGGCGCCGGCGCCTCGGTGAAGGCCTGGGGCTACAACGCCACCGGCCAGCTCGGCGACAACACCACCATCAACCGCTTCACCCCGGTCGCCACCCGGCCGACCTGGTCGGGCGGCGTCTCGCAGATCGCGGCCGGCTGCAACCACAGCATGGCCGTGGTCGACGACGACAGCCGCCTCAAGGCCTGGGGCCAGAACACCGCCGGCCAGCTCGGCGACGGCACCACCGTCTTCCGCGTCCTGCCCGTCACCGTCCCCGGCCTGACGGACGTCCGCCTGGTGGCCGCCGGCCGGGAGCACACCGTGGCGCTGTCGGGCACCAGCACCGTGCACTCCTGGGGCAGCAACGGCTCCGGCCAGCTCGGCGACGGCACCACCACCGACAGCTGCACCCCGGTGCCCACCCTCACCGCGCTCACCGGCATCGACAAGATCGCCGCACCGGTGGGCGGCGACTTCAGCCTCGCCAACTGAGGCCCCGGGCGGGCGGCGTGGCGGGTTTCGTGCTCAGAGCGGGATGACGTCGACGGCCTGCGGCCCCTTGGGCCCTTGCTCCACCTGGTACTCCACCCGCTCGCCCTCCGTCAGGCTCCGGAACCCGCCCCCGATGATGCTCGAGTAGTGGACGAAGACGTCCGGGCCGGGGATGTCCGGCGTGATGAAGCCGAACCCCTTCGCGGCGTTGAACCACTTCACGGTGCCGAAGTTGACCAGGGCCCGGCGGCCCTCCGCCGCCACCGGGCCGGGCGCGGACCGGTCCGCGGTCGCCTGCGCGGGGGTCGCCTGTGCGGGGGTCGCCTGCGTCGGGGTCGCCCGCGTCAGGGTCGCCTGTGCCGGGGCTGCCTGTGCCGGGGCGCAGAGCGCGATCAGGGCCGCGAGGGCGAGGAGCGGCACGCACACCACGGCCGTCACGCGGCCGCGGACAAGGGAGAGAGGGGACATCGCGCACTTCCTGACGGGACGTAGTCGATCGCCCACTCACAGTGCGGGCGGGGGCCGTTCTCCCGCAAGTCCCCGGAGCGGGAAGTCGGCCCGGCCGACTTCCCGCGTCCCGGCGCCACGACGGGAACCTCAGCAGCCCCGGCCGCCCCTCCTGCCACAATGCGCGGTGAGCGTTCTCGTAGCCGCCACCATGCAGACAGTGAGGTCATCATGTCGAAGGTCAAACTGAGTACCAACCACGGCGACATCGTCCTGCGCCTCGACGCGGAGAAGGCCCCGGCGACGGTGGAGAACTTCCTCCGGTACGTCACGGACGGCTTCTACGACGGGACGGTCTTCCACCGGGTCATCGACAACTTCATGGTCCAGGGCGGCGGGATGGAGCCCGGACTGAAGCGGAAGGAGACCCGCGCGCCCATCGAGAACGAGGCCGACAACGGCCTGAAGAACGTCAAGTACTCGGTGGCGATGGCCCGCACGGGGGACCCGCACTCGGCCACCGCCCAGTTCTTCATCAACGTCGCCGACAACGACTTCCTCAACCACAGCGGCAAGAACCCCCAGGGCTGGGGCTACGCCGTCTTCGGCGAGGTGGTCGAGGGCCAGGAGGTCGTGGACGCCATCAGGGCCGTCGCCACGGGCTCCAGGGCCGGCCACCAGGACGTCCCCAAGGAGGACGTGGTCCTGGTGAAGGCCGAGGTCGTCGAGTAGGGCGGACGAGCGGGCGGGGAGCGGTCGGGAGTGGGAAGTCGGCCCGGCCGACTTCCCACTGCGCGCGGCGCGCCGGAGCAGGGCCGGGAAAGCCCGGAGGCCGGAACGCGGAAATCCGGATGACCGCAGCCGCCACCGCCCCCGACAATGGCGCATGCTGACCGACCACTGGCCGCTACTGGGCCTGCGCCTGCGCACCCCCCGCCTCGAACTGCGCCTGCCCGCCGACGACGAACTCGCCGCCCTGGCCGACCTCGCCGCCCAAGGCGTCCACGAACCGGACCGGATGCCCTTCATCGTCCCGTGGACCGACCTCCCCCCGGCCCAGCGAGCCCGCTCCGTGGTCCAGCACCACTGGCTGCGCCTGGGCAACTGGTCCCCGGACGACTGGGCGCTGAACCTGGCCGTCTTCGAGAACGGCCGGGTCGTCGGCCTGCAGACCGTCGCCGCCCGCGACTTCGCCGTCCTGCGGCAGGCCTCCACCGGCTCCTGGCTCGGCGTGCGGCACCAGCGGCAGGGCATCGGCACCGAGATGCGCGCCGCCGTCCTGCACCTGGCCTTCGCGGGCCTGGGCGCGACGGAGGCGGTGTCGGGCGCCTTCGAGGACAACCCCTCCTCGTACGCCGTGTCGCGCAAGCACGGCTACGAACCCGACGGCGTCGACCGCCACCTGGTCCGCGGGCGCGGCGTGACGGAGCGGCGGCTGAGGCTCACCCGGGAGCGCTGGCAGGCACGGCGCGAGGTCCCCGTCACCGTCGACGGACTGGCGCCCTGCCTGCCGCTGTTCGGCCTGCCGGGCGACCGCGGCGAGGGCACTTCAGGCCCCGCGTGAGTGGGGCCTTTGGGGCGGTACGGTCAGGCGATGTACACGCTGCCGCCGAACCGCACGACCACCCGCGGCTGTCCGTTCACTCGTCCGTGAGCACCGGAAAGCGGCGCCGAGGCCTGGCAGACTCGACCGCATGCCCGAACAGACCCCCGTCCCGGCAGCGGACGAGGACGACGCCCTGCGCCCCTACGCGGCCCACTACCCCGACGTGGCGCGGGCCGGGTCGCTGCTGAACGCCCTTCGGGCACACGCCGATCGGGCGGGGCTCCGGCTCGGGGGCGAGCCGGCCGCCGAGCCGGGCCTGGGCCGGACGGCGGCGCGGGTGACCACCGGGGACCGGTCGACACGGGTCGGGATGACGGCGAGGGAGCGCGGCTTCGACGTCGGCTGCTGGGCGGGCGGAGTCCACCTGGCCACCGGCAGCACCGGCGACCTCGCCGAGGCCGCCGGGGCGGTGGCCACCTGGCAGGCGGGGGCCCGCCTCGCCGAACTCCTCGCGCGGTGGCCCTTCCTGCGGACCTGGGAACTGGCCGAGGCCCACGAACGGGGCGACGCCGTGCCGGTCCGGTGGCGCCGACTGCGCGAGTCCGCCACGCACGAGCGCCGACACGAAACCGGCCTGCGGGAACTCGTCGAGGCGGCCCACGCGCAGCCACGCCTGCGGGCCCTGTCGCCGGGCCGGAGCATGTACTGGCTCACCTTCAGCCGCCGGGCGGCGCCGCCGCTCTCCTACGACCTGCCGAGGGTCGCGCCACTCGGCGACGGCCGCTACCGGGTGCGGTTCGACGACGGGCGGCTGCAGGACGTCGACGGCGCGGAGGCGGCCGTCGCGGCGGTCGTCGACGCCCTGCCCGACGACGCCGTGCCCTCCTGAGCCGCCGACCGCTACGAGTTCCTGGCCGCACGCGAGCGCCGTCGTCAACTACCGGGCCGGGCCGGGCCGCCCCGCCCCGCGTGCTGCGGCAAGGCGGGCGCGGGGCCTCCCGGGTGCGCGAACACCATGCGCGTCGACAAACGATGAACCGCACATGTCACGGCGTTCACCGCGCCGTCCACCGTTCGTTGACCGGCCGGCCGGATCGTTCACCACGGCGCGGAACACAGCCCGCGCACCCCACCCACGACCCACGGAATCGAGGGAGACCATGCGTATCTCCGCACGTACCGCCGCGCTCGCCGCGGTGACCGCCATCGGGCTCGGCACCATCGCCACCGGCACCGCCCAGGCCGCCCCGGCCCCCGCCCAGGCCGCCCTCTCGGCCGCCCGCAGCACCACGGTCCACCTGCACAACGGCACCGGCTGCACGCTCAACCGCACCGACTACTCGCTGTCCCACGGCATCTGGACCCAGGGCCAGGAGCCGCCGCAGTGGCTGGGCAACACCGGGGACGCCGTCTTCCAGTCGGAGAGCAACGGCTTCATGACCGGCACCGAGGGCTCGGTGACGTTCCAGGCGTCCAACTGCGAGGAGGGCTGGCGCAACGGCGCAACCGTCAGGCTGCACTGGAACAACCCCTACACCGGCTCCAACGGCTACGACGACAACGGCACCACCCAGGGCATGTTCCGCACGACCCGCGACAGCGGCTCCGGCAACAACGCCGACGTCTACTGGGGCGCCTGGAAGGCCTGACCCGGCCCCCGGGCACCGCCGATCGCACCGCTGCGCCGCCCACCCGGCGCAGGCGCGCGAAGGACGGTGCCCCGTGGCTCGATGCCGAACGGCCCGGACAGCCCGGGCCGTTCGGCACCCGGAGCGGCCGGGCCGCTCCCGGTGACGAACGGGGCCGCTCCGGAAACCCGCTTGGCCGGCCGCCCCTGAGCTGCGAGGATGCCTCCGTTTCCCAGACGGAGGACAGTTGTTCGTTTTTGTGTGCGCGGGGTGCGGGGCCGAGCTGACCACCGCACTGTTCCGAGTCGCCCTGCCCGTCCACGCCCACCAGAAGTACGGAAACGGGCTCCAACTCCCCGTGCTGATGGAACCCGGCACGTTCGCCGTGGACCCGGAGCCCTGGGGGCCGCCTTGGCGGCGGTGGGAGGAGGTCCGTCCCGACGAGGCGGCCGCCCGCGGCATCCACGCGCCGGTCCCCGCCCTGTCCGACGGTGCGCCCGGCGCGGTCGTCATCGCCCCGGGGGACGCGCGCAACACCCTGCTGATCCCGGAGGGGCGCGGCGGCTCCTGCTGCGGCCTCGACGGTGCCGACGGCCCCAACACGGCCTGTGCGGCCTGCGGCCGGCCGGTGGCGAGCCGGGTCGACGACTGCTCGCTCTGGCAGACGGTGTGGCTCGCGCCGGACGCCGTGCGTCGCCTCCCCGTCGACGGAGAGCCCGTCGCGCCGCTGTCCTGGACGGAGGCGGTGGCGGAGGGGAAGGGCACGCCCCCGTTCGAGCCGATCGCCACGTGGGGCGGCCCGCGGCTGGGGTCGGGCCACTTCTGGTCGTGGAGCCCGCAGTGGGAGGCCGCGGCCGGCCGGGCCCTCGCCCACCTGCTGGCGGCCTCGGAACGCCGTCCGGTGACCGTCCCGCACGGCCTGGCCGCGGAGGTGTTCCAACGCGCCCTCGACGCCCTGCTGCCCGCGGGCCCGTCGCCGCGCCGCGCCGTCCTGGCCGGACCGGGACTGCCCGCCCCCGACAGCGGGGCCGACATCCTCCTCGTACCGACCCACCCCCGGACGGGAGAAGCCTGGGCCCCGCCCGCTCAGGCCTCCCACGCGTACCCGGTGCCGCTGCCGGTCGGGGTGTGGCGGTGGCTGGCCTTCCCCGAGCCGCACCTGCCCGTCCCCGCGTCGGGCGGCATGCCCGACGGCGTCCTGCGCGACGACCCGCCCGCTCCGCGCGCCCGTTACCCCTTCCGGGCCGACGCGGGCGTGTTCCGGCACACCCTGGCCCGGCTGCCGGCCGCCCGCAGCCCGTGGCTGCGGGAGATCCTGGAGAACCTCACCCAGTACGTGCGCGCGGGCCTCTTCTGACCGCCGTCCGGGCCGTCACGTTCCGAAGCCGGATGACGCGGGCCGCACTGGGCCCGGATCGGGAGGCCGGCCGGTGTCCTTTCCCCACCACGGGCGTTGAACGGGCGGGCGTCATGGGGGCGCCCTTTCCGACAGCCGTTGCCGCGACCGGCCGACCCGGTGCGGTGACCGGGAAAGGAGACGAGCATGGCCACGTACAACACGGAGATCTACACGGGCGGCGGGGGCTGGCAGGCGGACGAGCCCCTCACCCTCAACATCGCCAACCGTGGGCAGGCCGTCGGTGACGGCACCCCCTCGACGGGGACCACGGTCACCTGGACCAGCCCCGACGCGGGGGCGGGCAACGTCACCTTCTTCGACGACGGCAACAGCTTCCGGGGCACGGCCCAGTTCCCGGGCGAGGGTCCCGTCGAGTACCGGGGCTCCCTGGCCGACTGACCGGCGACCGCGCAGGCCCCTGGCCCGGACGGACCCTCGCGCCGGTGAGCGCGAGGGTCCGCCATCCGGTTCCGTCCCGCTCCGGTCCCGCGACGAGGCGCTGCCACGGCGTCCCGCCCGCTGCTCCGCGCTCCGATCCCCCTGGTGGCCAAGGCCGGAGGCGGGTCGGCGCCGACGCCGCCGTCCCGGTGGGGCGGGGGAGGAGTAGGAAGTCGACTGGGCCGACTTCATACTCCAGAGCGCCGTTCAGCGGCGCGCGCGTTCGTGGTGGACGAGGCCGGCGCTCGTGCAGGTGGGGGTGAAGCCGGCCTTGGCGAGGACCCGGCCGGAGGCGGGGTTGGCCTCTCGGTGGACGGCGAGCACCCGGGCGGGCAGGCCGTCGCCGGTGAGGAACTGCCGTACGGCGGCGGTGGCGTGGCCGCTGCCCCGGGCGTCCTCGCGCACGACGTAGCTGAGCCGGCCGGTGCCGCGGCCGGGGTCGAGCCGGAGCCGGACGACGCCGAGCAGGTCCCCGCCCACCTCGATGCCGCGGACGAGGAGCCCGGGGTCCGTGGCGGCCTCGCGGACGTAGGCGAGGGCCTGGACGCCGGTCATCGCGCCGAACCACACATCCGTGGCGGACCCGTCGGCGTGGATGCGGCGAACCGACTCGGCGTCGCCGTCGGCCAGTTCACGCAGTCGCAGCACCGGAGCGGGCCGCCGTATCAGGCGAAGACGAGGCGGAAGACCTGGTTGTAGATGAAGAAGCCGCCCGGCTGGCCGGGGATCGGCTGCAGGTTGAAGGTCTCGGTGAACTGCATCGGCTTGTCGAAGGCGTTGTCGACGGCGAGGTTGCCGGTCACCAGGACCAGGACGCCGCCGCCCGGGGCGGGCTGGGCGTCGGAGGAGGCGATCTGGTGCTTGACGACGGCGAGTTCGGGCTTGTTGATCGTCTCGATGATGCCCGCCTGCCCCTGGACCTGCTTGCCCTCCCAGGTGAGCATCGACTCGGGGCGGTAGAGGCCCGCCAGGTTGTTGCGGGTGGCGATGCCGCCGTCGAAGGTCGCGTAGTAGTGCTGGGTGAACGAGTTCGCGATGCCGTTGAAGTCCATGGGCCGGAACGTAGCAACGCGATCGTGCCGAGCACCCGCAGTGGACCGTTCTTGTCGTGCTCCGGTCGCCTGTGTGGTAGCGAGTGGGAAGTCGGCCTGGCCGACTTCCCACTCCGGCGCGGCCGTTCTAGCAGGGGCTGAGCCAGTAGACCCAGCCCCAGGGGGCCGCGCGGTCCTCGCTGTAGCCGCCGGGCGAGGTCCAGCCGACGTTGCCGTCGGCGCCGTAGAACCTGGCGTACAGCGTGGACCGCTGGTTGTTGATCCACGATCCGGTCCCGGTCCAGTAGATGCGGACCGGGTAGTTGCAGGTGAACAGGCGCAGTTCCTCGCCCGTGAAGTTCGTGCCGCTGTACGCGCACACGTAGGTGTACGGGCAGCCCGAGGACAGGGCGGGGGAGTCGCCCTTGGCGGCGAGGTCGCGGGCCCGCTCCTCCCCGGGCAGCGGGAGCAGCAGCTCGCCGCCGGGCAGGGCGATCTTGTTGACGGCCACCTGGCTCGCCCCGGGGGTCTTGGCGAGGTAGTCGTCGACCCGGTCCTGCAGGCTCCTGGCCTGGGCACCGCTCAGCCCCAGGTCCCGGGCCTGCGCCGAGAAGCCGGCCTGGCCGGCGCCCGAGCCGCCAGCGCCGGTGGCGGCGGACGCGGCCGGGGCGACGCACACCGCCAGGGCGGCCGCGACGGCGAAGGGCACCGCGAGCAGACGCTTCTTCATGGTTCCCGCTTTCAGGCGTTTCAGCATGAAACCTCCTTGTAGGGGTCCTTCGGAAGCCCATCCTGTCCGGGCGCGGAAGCGGCGGTCTTGTAGGAATGCGTACGGCCGCTTGGCACCAGGGCGCCTGGAGCCGTGATCACGTGGCCGGGAAAAAGGGTTGGACGGGACGAGGCCCGGGCTTGTAGCTTGCAGTCGACCGTGACACCGCCCGAGGAGGTGAGACCCATGACCGCAGTACCGATATGGGTGCTCCCCTTGGGGTTCACGGCCGGCGACTGACGCAGGGTGTCGCCGGGAGCGCCGCGATGAGCAGGCAACTCCCGAAAGGCCACACCGATGCACTCTTCCCAGCCCCTTCACTTCACCGCAGAGTCCACGGCGGACGGCATGACCGAACGCGACTTCACCGTGGGCGGCGTCCCCGGCGTGCTCTGGTCACCCGCCTCCCCTGCCACCGGCACCGGTCGCGCACCCCTGGTCCTGATGGGCCACGGCGGCGGCGCCCACAAGAAGCACCCCTCCATGGCGGGCCGGGCGCGGCTCCTGGCGGCCGGCTGCGGCTTCCACGTCGCCGTCCTCGACGCACCCGGTCACGGCGACCGGCCGCGCAGCGCGCAGGACGAGGCGGACATCGCCGAACTGCGCGCGGCGCAGGCGGCGGGCGAGCCGGAAGGCCCGGTCGTCGTCCGCTACAACGCCCGCCTGGCCGAGCTCGCCGTACCCGAGTGGCAGGCGGCCCTGGACGCCCTCCAGGAGCTGCCGGAGATCGGCGCCGACGGGCCGGTGGGCTACGTCGGCATCGCCATGGGCACCGCGCTCGGCGTGCCGCTGGTGGCGGCCGAGCCCAGGATCACGGCCGCGGTCTTCGGGCTGATGTGGCCCGACGCCCTGGTCGAGCAGGCGCGGCGGATCACCGTCCCGATCGAGTTCGCCATGCAGTGGGACGACGAGCGCATCCCGCGCGAGGCCGCCCTCGCACTGTTCGACGCCTTCGCCTCGACGGAGAAGACACTGCACGCCAACGCGGGCAAGCACTTCGACTTCCCCAGGTCCGAGGCCGACAGCGCGGCCCGCTTCCTCACCCGGCACCTCGGCCGGACGGCCACCTCGCCGGCGTGACGTGCGCGGTCGCGGCGCCCGGCGTGCCGGC